>JAAZKL010000355.1 GCA_012799845.1 Clostridiaceae bacterium | reverse complement strand
TGCCGGGTGCAGCCGTTAAGGAGGGTAGTTCATGAAACTGATCAATATCGGCTTTGGGAACATAGTTTACGCAAACAGGCTCGTTGCTATCGTCAGTCCCGAGTCAGCCCCAATCAAAAGGATAATACAGGAAGCAAGGGACAGGGGCATGCTTATCGACGCCACCTATGGCAGAAGGACCCGGGCTGTCATCATAACAGACAGCGACCATATCATTTTGTCCGCAGTGCAGCCGGAGACAGTTGCTCACAGACTGAGTGCGAAAGAGCCCGAGACGCCTGTTGAGATTCCTGACGAACAGCAATAAGACAGGTGACAAGTATTACATGCATATTTTTTAAGTACTATCAGTATACGAAATCAGCATGACTGCATACGAAATCAGCATGACTGTATACAAAATCAGCATGACGGCAAAGGAGGTCCGATAAATGATATTCCCACCCTTAAGCTCGCTGTTGGAGAAAGTTGACAGCAGGTACACCCTGGTGGTTGCGACTGCCAAAAGGGCAAGGCAGCTGGCAGACGGTGCCAACAAGCTGACGGAATGTGATTCGGAAAAGCCGGTCACAGTGGCATTGCATGAGATCAATGAAAATAAGATCACTTATGTCAGAACAAAAAGCGGTATCAAGTGATTTTGCTATAATAATCGGATGCAGGGCATCCGGGCTGCAGTTGAGAAGTGCAGTCCGCAGCGCAGGGTTAAGGTCATTTGCATATACCTTAACCTTTTTGCAATAGTAGTCAAACTTTGACCGAAAGGAGGCGTTGTTATGGATATTAAGGGCAGATCGGTAGTTGTGGGAGTATGCGGCGGCATAGCGGCATACAAGGTCGTTGAAGTGGTCAGCCGGCTGAAGAAGATGGGAGCCGAGGTGGATGTCATCATGACTGCCAACGCCCAGAAATTTGTTGCGCCTCTGACTTTCAGATCATTGTCGCACAGGCCTGTCGTGACCGACATGTTCAGCGACCCCGAATACTGGGACATAAAGCATGTTTCGCTTGCCCAGAAGGCCGACCTTTTCATCGTCGCCCCGGCTACGGCCAATATCATAGGCAAGCTGGCCGCCGGCATAGCAGATGATATGCTCAGCACCACGCTTGTTGCGACGAAAGCGCCCGTGCTGATAGTTCCGGCTATGAACCACGATATGTACTCCAATGCCGTCGTGCAGAGGAACATCGAAACGCTCAAAGAGCTTGGATACATATTCATGGAGCCTGATACCGGCAGGATGGCAGAAGGGTCGTCAGGAAAGGGGAGATTGCCTGAGCCTTCCGCCATAGTTGAGAAAGCTGTTTCTATTCTGAAGCCCGCACGGGACCTTGAGGGGATCAGGATGATCGTTACTGCCGGACCCACCAGGGAGAACATAGACCCGGTCCGGTATATATCTAACTACTCATCCGGTAAGATGGGCTACGCTGTCGCGCAGGCGGCTCATGAGCGCGGCGCGGATGTGCTTCTGATCTCCGGGCCTGTCGAACTTGAAGGTCCGGACGGAGTGCGGTTGATACGTACCTCCACCGCCGAGGAAATGGAGGAAGCTGTCCTTGGGAATTTCGAGAACTGCGACATGGTGATAATGGCGGCTGCGGTGGCGGATTACAGGCCTGCGGAGGTTTCAGGGACGAAAATCAAGAAGAATGATGACGAGATGGTGTTGAGACTGAGGAAGAATCCCGATATACTTAAAAAACTGGGGACAATAAAGGGTAACAGGACTCTTGTCGGTTTCAGCGCCGAAACTGACAATCTTGCGGAAAATGCGGCGAAGAAGCTCGAGTCCAAAAACCTTGACATGATAGTGGCAAATGACGTAACGATGGAGGGCGCGGGCTTTGGCACCGATACGAATATCGTCAGGATGATCAAGCGTGACGGAACTGTCGTCGTCCTGCCGCTGATGAGCAAGCTGTCGGTCGCCCACAGGATACTGGATGAGGTGCGCGGCATGGCGGCAGGGTCCGGACAGGGAAGCGGAAACGGCCAGTGAAGTGGAAGCGGCCGGTGAAGCGGAAGCACAGGTG
>JAAZKL010000354.1 GCA_012799845.1 Clostridiaceae bacterium | reverse complement strand
CACATTCCGGAATATCGGAGCACATTAAAACCACAGAAAGGCCGGAACGCATAAAAACCGTAGGATTCCGGAACGCATAAAAACTGCAGGATTCCGGAACGCATAAAAACCGTAGGATTCCGGAACGCATAAAAACTGCAGGATTCCGGAACGTATCAAAACCACAGATTTCCGGAACGTATCAAAACCACAGAAAGGCTGGAACTGAAACATGCTTAAGCTCGGGATAATGGTATCCGGCGGGGGCACCAACCTGCAGGCGATCATAGACAATATCAAAAGCGGTTACCTTGAGGGCTGCACCATTGCGACTGTCGTCTCCAGCAGACAGGGCGCATATGCGTTGGAGCGGGCGAAAAACAACGACATCCCCGCTGTCTGCATATCCAAAAAAAGTTTTCCTTCTATAGAGGATTACGATAAAGCGCTCATCGAGCACTTCAGGAGCCATGATATCGATCTTGTCGTACTGGCAGGCTTCCTTTCGCTGCTGGGCAGAGATTTCGTCGAAGCTTACAGGAACAGGATCATCAACGTCCATCCGTCGCTGATCCCGTCATTTTGCGGGAAAGGCTGCTACGGCATCATACCGCACCAGAAGGCGCTCGATTATGGTGTGAAGGTGACTGGCGCGACTGTGCATTTTGTGGACTGCGAATACGACAGCGGTCCGATCATACTTCAAAAAGCCGTTGAAGTTATGGACGATGACACCCCCGAAACGCTGCAACTCAGAGTAATGCAGCAGGCGGAGTGGGAACTGCTGCCGAAGGCTATCAGGCTGTTCAAAGAGGGCAGGCTTGCCATCGAAGGCAGAAAGGTCAGGATCATAGGAAATTAATTATTATATATATAAAGGAAGGGAAGCAGAATGATAAAACGTGTATTGATCAGCGTATCCGACAAAACAGGCGTTGTTGAGCTGGCTCAGGCTCTCGCCGGGCGCGGGGTTGAGATAATATCGACCGGAGGAACATACAAGACGCTTTCGGCAGCAGGCATCAACGTCGTCAACATCTCAGACATCACCGGATTCCCGGAATGCCTCGACGGCAGGGTAAAGACGCTTCATCCGAAAGTACATGCCGGGATCCTGGCTATACGTGAAAACGCAGAGCACATGAAGCAGTTGGAGGAACTGGGTGTCGAAACGATAGACATGGTGGTCATCAACCTTTATCCGTTCAAACAGACGATCATGAAAGACGGCGTCCAACTGGAGGAGGCCATCGAAAACATAGACATAGGCGGCCCCACCATGCTCAGGGCTGCGGCGAAGAATTACCAGGACGTAGCCGTTGTAGTGGATCCCGCGGACTACTCAAAAGTGCTCGAAGAGATCGAAACGACCGGCGATGTATCCAGGGAGACCAAGTTCAGGCTGGCTTACAAAGTATTCGAACACACCAGCCACTACGACACGCTGATCGCGGGATACCTCAGAAGCAAACTGGGAGATGAGTCGTTCCCCGAAACGCTGTCGCTGACGTTCGAGAAGGTACAGGACATGAGATACGGGGAGAACCCTCACCAGAAAGCTGTTTTCTACAGGGAAGTCGGAGCGCCCGGGGGCTGTCTGACCAACGCGAAGCAGCTTCACGGCAAGGAGCTTTCCTTCAATAATATAAATGACGCCAACGGAGCACTGGAACTTCTGAAGGAATTCGACGAACCCGCCGCCATAGTCACGAAGCATGCCAATCCATGCGGAGCGGCCAGCGGCGCAGATATATACGAAGCATATGTAAAGGCGTTCGAAGCCGACCCGGTATCGGCCTTCGGCGGGATCGTGGCGCTCAACAGGGAAGTGGATGCAAGGACCGCAGAAGAGATGAAAAAGGTGTTCTATGAAATAATCATAGCTCCTTCATTCAGCCCGGAAGCCCTGGCAATACTCACGGCAAAGAAAAACCTGCGCCTGTTGCAGCTTGACGACATCTCGGCAAAGCTGCCGGCAGGGACTTATGATATGAAAAAAGTCGCAGGCGGGCTGCTCGTACAGGATTACAACAGCACGCTCATCGACCCCGAAAGCCTGAAATGCGTCACCGACGTGAAGCCCACGGACCAGCAGATGGAAGACCTCATCTTTGCAATGAAGGTCGTCAAGCACACAAAATCCAACGGAATCGTGCTGGCAAAGAATAAGCAGACCGTGGGAGTAGGCCCTGGCCAGACCGCGAGGGTCACAGCGCTGCGCATAGCCATCGACTATTACGGCAAAGACAAAACGCCGGGTTCGGTCATGGCCTCCGACGCATTCTTCCCGTTCTCCGACTGCGTCGAAATAGCGCATGCTGCCGGCATCAAAGCCATCATACAGCCCGGCGGCTCCATCAGGGACCAGGAATCCATAGACGCATGCAACAAATACGGCATCGCCATGGTATTCACCGGAATCCGCCACTTCAAACACTAAACTATGCCAGAGGTGCTACGGGGACGGTCCTGTCACGGGGATGGTCTTGCCAGGGGGGCGGTTCCTGTGACAACCTTGTCACGGAGATGATTTCGGTGACGACCTTTCAAGGGGAACAGCTCATCGCTGCTGCCCCGGCTGACAAAACCTGGACTTCAGGACGATTATCACAAGCTACATGATAAGGAGATTGGCAATGAAAGTACTTATCGTTGGAGGAGGCGGGCGTGAGCACGCCATTGCATGGAAAATTTCACAAAGCCCGAAGGTGAGCAAGATTTACTGCGCGCCGGGCAACGGCGGGATCGCCGCACTGGCGGAGTGTGTTCCTGTTAAAGCGATGGATATCGAAGGCATCACCAGCTTTGCTAAAAACGAAGGGATAAATCTTGTCGTCGTTGCGCCGGACGATCCCCTGGCAGCAGGAATGGTCGATGCCCTGGAAAACGCAGGTATCCGTGCTTTCGGCCCCAACAGGGCTGCTGCAGAGATCGAGAGCAGCAAGGTGTTTTCAAAGAATCTTATGAAAAAATACGGCATCCCCACCGCCGCATATGAGGTGTTCGATAATGCCGATGACGCCCTGGACTACCTCAGGAAATGCAGTTACCCGACAGTGGTCAAGGCTGACGGGCTCGCCCTGGGGAAAGGCGTGATCATAGCGAATGATTTCGACGAGGCGGAAAAGGCTGTCCGGAGCCTGATGTCCGACAGGGTATTCGGTGACGCCGGGAAAAAGATCGTCATAGAAGAATTCCTTGTTGGGCCTGAAGTTTCAGCCCTCGCTTTCACCGACGGAGAAACGCTGGTTCCGATGGTCAGTTCGCAGGATCACAAACGGGCTATGGACAACGACATGGGGCCGAACACCGGCGGCATGGGCACATTCTCACCGAGCAAGCTTTACACGGATGAAATGAACGATTACTGCGTGAAAAACATATTCATGCCCACAATAGAAGCGATGAGAAAGGAAGGCCGCAGGTTCAAGGGCGTGCTGTACACCGGCCTGATCCTCACTGCAGACGGACCGAAGGTGCTGGAATACAACGCAAGATT
>JAAZKL010000353.1 GCA_012799845.1 Clostridiaceae bacterium | reverse complement strand
CTGCTTAAGGATTCCCGCAACGCGCTGGCGCTGTACCAGGAGATCCTGGACAATTATCCGTCCGGTGCATATGTGAAGAGTGCGAAACAGAGGATCAATGAACTGACCAGGGTCCCGTGACGGACAGGCGGCGTTGCCGCCGGAGGGTCCGGATCCTGCGCAGATGTCGCTGTTCCCGGGAGTTTGGATGCTGCATGGAAACGAAAGCAATCATACCTTTGTGTAAAAAAGTTTTGCATATGCAAAGCTTTTATTTTTTACTTTTGTATTTTTCTCGTATTTGTATTATTATAATAGAGCATCGCGGAGAAATGCCCGATGCTTTGCAACTTTTTTAGCCTGGGAGGTTTTCAGATGTATTATGTGAGTACTCGCGGCTGGTCCGGCAGAGTGACATCGGCTGAAGCAATAAAGCGCGGCCTTGCCCCCGACGGCGGGCTGTTCGTGCCTGAAACGCAGGTCAGGCTCGGGCAGGAAGATATAACTTCCCTTTCGGAAATGGACTACAGGGAAAGAGCTGTTTTCATACTTAAGCATTACCTCGACGATTATACACCGGAGGAACTGGCGGCATGCGTGAAAGGCGCTTACGGGAGCGGCAGGTTCGACGACGGCAGGATAGCGCCTGTGGTGAAGCTAAGTGAAAACGCGTACATGCTCGAACTGTGGCATGGTCCGACATGCGCTTTCAAGGATGTGGCGCTTCAGATATTGCCGAGGCTTATCGTTAAGGCCAACAGGAAAACGAATGAAAGCTGCGGGACCGTCATTCTCGTCGCGACCTCCGGGGATACCGGCAAAGCGGCACTGGAGGGATTCAGGGATGTCGAGGGGACCAGGATCATAGTTTTCTTTCCCGAGGAGGGCGTCAGCCGGGTCCAGAAGATGCAGATGGTTACCCAGGAAGGCTCCAATGTGCATGTCGTTGCCGTAAAAGGCAATTTTGACGATACCCAGAACGGCGTTAAGACGATTTTCTCGGATGAGGAACTTGCCAGGACGATGCTGGGGAGCGGATATAAATTCTCATCCGCCAATTCGATAAACTGGGGCAGGCTGGTGCCCCAGATAGTCTACTATTTTTCCGCGTACGCGGACATGTTGGCGGCCGGAGAGATTTCAGAGGGAGAGAAGATAAACGTCACCGTTCCCACCGGCAATTTCGGAAATATCCTTGCCGCATGGTACGCGCGTGATATGGGCCTTCCCATAAACAAACTCATATGCGCGTCCAACGACAACAATGTTCTGACCGAGTTTATAAACACCGGCGTATATAGCCGCGAGCGTGAATTCAAAAAGACCATTTCGCCTTCGATGGACATACTTATTTCCAGCAATCTCGAAAGGCTCCTGTTTGAACTTACAGGCCGCGATGCCGAACAGGTGTGCGACTGGATGAACAAGCTCAGGAATGAGGGTAGGTACGCGATCTTCGGCGAGGAGAAGAGAAAGCTGACTGAGATGTTCTGGGCTGAATACTCCACCGAGCAGGAGACTATGGAAACGATCAGGGAAGTGTACCGGGATTACGGATACCTGGTGGATCCGCACACGGCGGTGGGCATCGATGTATATGAAAAATATGTGATAGCCACCGGGGACATGACCAAGACGATAATAGCAGCCACGGCGAGCCCGTTCAAGTTCAACATGAGCGTCGCAGGCGCCATCTTCGGCGAAGATGAGATCGCAGGCTGCGATGAGTTCGAACTGCTGGATGTGCTGTCCAGGCACTGCGGACTGGCTGTTCCGGCAGGACTTGCGGGGCTTTCGCAGAAGCCTGTCCTGCATGAGAGGGTCTGCAGCAGGGAAGGGATGAAGGACCAGGTGATGCAGATACTGGGCCTGGACAGGTGATGCAGATACCGGATCTGCCCAGGTGATGCAGATACCGGGTCTGCCCGGATGATGCAGATACCAGGCCTGGTCAGGCGTTGCATATGTCTGATCTGTCCAGACGCGTAGATACTGCAGTTGCATGACCGTATAGTTCCTGATTATGTGCTCGGCCAGCTGACGATCATGGGTTCAGATGACTGAACAGAAGGAATACAAGAAATATCAGAGGTATCATCAGGGCGATCAGCAGGATCGCCTTTTTGTTTCGGGTGGTCCTGAGAGCGGCAGATCGCCGTCTTATGCGAACGGCCATCTGCCGTTTGATAATGGACACAAACCGTTGTTTTGTGAGGGACACCGGCTGACGATCCGAAGCGGCTGCCGCCGAAACAGCTGTTGCTGTTTTTCTGCCAACTGCTGCTGTTTTCACGCGGCCGGCCGTTGATTTCTCTCCGTATGCTGATCCTTTACCAGATGCTGATCTTTTGCCAGATGCTGATCCATTACCGTATGCTGATCTTTTGCCAGATGCTGATCCATTACCGTATGCTGATCTTTTGCCAGATGCAGATACTTTACCAGATGCTGACCTTTTGCCAGATGTGTATGCTTTTCTACCTGGCTTTATGTGCACATAAAAGGCGGCTATTCTTCTCATGATACAAAAGGCGGTAGACAGCCCCATTTCCTGATTCGTTCCTCATGTCTATTATATTTACGGCCAAACAGGATTATTTCCCATGCATCCACACAAAAATTGCAAGAGGTTAACATAATTTGTTCGTTGAATTGCTG
>JAAZKL010000352.1 GCA_012799845.1 Clostridiaceae bacterium | reverse complement strand
TTGGCGGGACATTGTCGATTGAAAGAAGGGCGCAACCGACGGGTTACGCTAAAAAACACCGGCACTACATCATTGAGGACGACTATGACAGCGAGTTCATCTACACCGGTGCGCAGGTCAATTCTCTTTACCAGCTGGCACCGGGGAACGTGATCCACGTTGGCACATTCAGCAAAACTCTTGCTCCTTTTCTGCGGATCGGGTACATGGTCTTGCCGCAGGAACTTGTGCCGAAGGCCAGGGAGATGCAATCCCGTTTGTACCGCCGGGCCAATATACAGATCCAAATGGCCCTGGAGCGGCTTTTAGAGCAGGGTATTTATGTCAGGCATGTTGCAGCCATGCGCAAGCGGTATAAAAAGAAAATACAGAGCATGATAAATGCCCTGAATGAAGAATTCGGGGACATCATACAGATTTATGGAGCAAATTCCGGGCTCCATGTCGCCGTTGTTTTTCCGGTGCCATTGTTCGGCGAAGACAGCAGGAAAATTTTCCGGAAACATAAAGTATCCGTGGATTTATTGGCGGATTACACGATAGACAGGATGAAAACCTGTGATACCCTGGTCCTTGGTTTCGGCAATCTCGACCAGGACCTCATTCCAGAGGGGATCAGGCGTCTGAAAGCAGCCGTTTCGGAGATAGAAGCCAGGAAAAGGGCATCCGCCGGAAACTAACTTGCCTGGGATTATCAGGGCAAATCAACGATGCCGGGACAGCCTGTCAAATCCATCGGGTATTATTGAAACCAGTTCCATAATGTTGAATTTTGCAACTGATATGTTGTATATTGAGAATAGCTGTTTTTGCAATAGCCAGGGAAAACGGCTATACCAGGATAATACCGGGGGAGCGGCATGGATACGACAAAAGAACGCATCAGCGGCAAGGAAAAAGGATTCAGGCTGAATGACGAGTCCGGTTATTTTCAGAACATGGGTGTTGATGTGATGGCCTTCGGCGACTTTTATCCGGAAGGGCACCAATCCGGTGTAACCATCATAATGCACGGCAGCCGGGTTGCTGCAAACGGTGACATACGTTTTGAACAGACACCGGGGCAGTGGCAGCCTGTACCGAAACTGGTCAGCCGCGAACTGGATGAAGCAGCCAACTCGATCACGACTTTGCTGGGCTATCCTGACCCGTCGAGGCATTTGATGGGTTTCAATCCAATGATATATCCGGATTTTGAGTTCACCTGCAAAGTAACTGTCAAAGGTGATGGACCATCAGTGATAATCACTGTGGACCTGGACAGACCGATACCGAACAAATTCGCCGGCAAGATATGCTTCAACCTGGAACTGTTTCCTGGCGCATTGTTCGGGAAGCCCTGGATAATGGACGATAAAAACGGTATTTTCCCTGAACAGCCCAACGGACCTGTACTGAAGATGCCGTCGAATATCCTGCATGCCGGGAATTTCAGGAAGCCTGACGCAAAGGCGGATATAGAACGCCTGACCGGCGGAGACAGCGGATACAGTCCGATCGTCGCCGACGACATCATTGCCGAGCCGTATGCAGTTGGAAAGCGCTTCATCGTTAGACCCGACGATCCGCACAGCCGTCTTGTTATAGAGAGCAAAGGCGCTGAACTGAAGCTGTACGACGGACGCATGAACCATAATAACGGATGGTTCGTTGTAAGCAGCGAGGTGCCTGTCGGTACAACTGAGAAAGCCATTCAGTGGGTAATTACGCCGAACGTGGTTGAAAGCTGGATGTACAGCCCCGTCGTCCAGGTGTCGCAGGTGGGATACCATCCCAGCCAAAGGAAAACTGCAGTTATCGAGCTTGACAGGCGTGATGCTGAAAGAAGCAAGCCTGTTCTCGTTAAAATTTCAGAGAATGGTGAAGAAGAGGTTTTCTCGGCAGAGGCGCGGGAATGGGGGCGGTTCCTCCGCTACAACTATCTGCGGTTCGACTTTACTGGCATAGAAGCCGAAGGTTTATATAAAGTACGTTATGGAAAATCCCAGTCGTCCATTTTCCGTATCGCCGGGGATGTTTACGACCGCGGCGTCTGGCAGCCGGTGCTGGAATACTTCCTTCCCGTACAGATGTGCCATATGAGGGTAAGCGAGAAATACCGGGTATGGCATGGGCTTTGCCATGATGACGATGCCCGGATGGCGCCGGTCGATTACAACCACTTTGACGGATACAGGCAGGGGCCTTCCACTTTGACCAGGTACAAGCCCGGAGATGCAGTTCCGGGGCTGAACGCCGGCGGTTGGCACGATGCCGGCGATTTTGACCTTCGCGTGGAATCGCAGTCCGGCGAATTCTATATACTGACGCTGGCGTATGAGGCCTTCAACGTCGACTACGATGTGACCGCCATCGACCAGGAGAGGAAAATAACAGAAATCCATCAGCCCGACGGCAAAAACGATATACTGCAGCAGATAGAGCACGGAGTCCTTTCGGTGACAGGAGGGTACCGCGCATTGGGGCGGCTTTACAGGGGCATCATCAGCAGCCGTTTGAGACAGTATGTGCACCTTGGCGACAGTGCGTCAATGACGGATGGTATAAAAGGAAACGAGGACGACCGGTGGGTGTTCACGGAAGACAACCCTGTAAGGGAATTGTCGACAGCCGCCCACTTGGCTGCTGCTTCCCGCGCATTGAAAGGATTCAATGATGTATTGAGTGATGAGGCGCTGGGAATCGCACACGAACTATACAGGATAACGGACGGAAGCGGCGACGCGAGAGCAGCCAGGCTGCATGCGGCGGCTGAACTGTTTCTGGCAACCGGGGAAAAGGAATACAGGGATCACCTGCTGACGGAAGCCGGGTTTGTTATCGGTAATATTGATAAAGTTGGATGGATTATCGCAAGGGCTGAAAAGGCCATCGGAGACGCCGGTTTTACGGAGACTGTCCGAAGCGCTCTGCCGGCTCTGAAAGAGAAGTATGAGCAACAGAGTGCCGGGACGCCTTACGGGATACCATACCGCCCGTTTATCTGGGGAGCGGGCTGGATGATCCAGAGGATCGGGTTCGAGTACTATTACCTTTATAAAGCTTTCCCTGACATATTCGATCCCGAATTGATCTTCAATGCGCTGAACTTCGTCCTGGGATGCCACCCTGGCTCCAACGCCGTTTCATTTGCGTCAGGAATAGGCGCCAAATCGGCAACCGTAGGCTACGGACTCAACCGTGCCGACTGGTCATATATCCCGGGCGGCGTGATTTCGGGCACTGCGCTGATACACCCTGACTTCCCTGAATTGCTGACATTTCCCTACCTTTGGCAGCAGACGGAATATGTGATTGGAGGCGGATCCTCCTGTTTCATGTTCCTGGTGCTGGCAGTGCAGCAGATAATAAGGAAAAGGAAACCGACCGGAGTGATGAAAAGTGACCGGGATGAGGAATGAGCCCGATCCGGCCGGCAAATGGACCGGAGTGGGAAATGAGCCCACAAGGCTTATAAATGGACAGGAGTGATTTATAGTTATGACGCAAAAAACTACGATACATGAAACCGATCTGTATGAGCCTGTCCGGGAATTCCTCGAAGTACAAGGGTACCAGGTCCAGGGGGAAGTGAACGGGTGCGATCTTGTTGCGGTCAAGGGAGATGAGCTGATCGTTGCTGAACTGAAGACATCGTTCAACCTGAAGCTGCTCATCCAGGCCGTCAAACGCCAGAGGGCGTCTGAATCGGTGTATGTGGCGATACCGTATCCGAAAGGTGGTAAGCGGACTGCTGCATGGAGGGACATGTGCATCCTGCTGCGCAGGCTTGAGCTTGGGCTTATAACGGTCGACCCGGCTAAAGACGGCGGACGGGTGGAGGTTCATCTCCACCCACAGGCTTTTGATCGCACCAAAAGCCTTCGTGCAAACAGTCGGAAAAGGTACAGCATAATAAAGGAGGCCGCAGGCCGCAGCGGCCACTATAATACCGGAGGGGCCAGCAGGACTAAGCTGATTACTGCATACAGGGAACAGGCGATCCATATAGCCTGCTGTCTGATGAGATACGGTGAAATGTCGCCTGCTCAGCTCCGGAAAATGGGCACCGGTCCCAAAACTCCGAATATACTCAGAGATAACCACTATGGCTGGTTTACACGGGTATCGCGGGGAGTGTATAAGCTTGAAGATTCGGCGCGTGAGTTTCTGAAAGACTATCCTGAACTTGTAGAGCATTATATGAACAAGATAACGCAAGCAGAAACGGACCCGGATACCGCGGGACCGTGAGAATGTTGCTGAGGGGTGAGAACGCTGGGCAATATTTCATTGCAAAAAGTGTTGACTCACAGGCAATCCCCTGCTATACTATCAAAGTGTCACAGGCACGATTATCCGTATTTGCACAATGAAAAATATCTGTTATAATGATAAAAACAGTTGAATATGCTGGTGTAGCTCAGTTGGTAGAGCAGCTGACTTGTAATCAGCAGGTCGGGGGTTC
>JAAZKL010000351.1 GCA_012799845.1 Clostridiaceae bacterium | reverse complement strand
CGCTGGCAAAATGCGAAGAGTACATCAATACCACATGCCCGAAGTGCGGGAAACCGGCGAAGAGAGATCCGGACACGCTGGACACCTTCGTGTGCTCGTCCTGGTACTTCCTGCGCTATCCTGACAACAGGAACGCGGAGAAAGCATTCGATACGGAATGGATCAACAAGATGCTGCCTGTCGACAAGTATGTGGGCGGCGCAGAGCACGCAGCGATGCATCTGCTGTATGCAAGATTCTTTACGAAGGCCCTGCGTGATATGGGATCCCTCAATTTCGACGAGCCGTTCATTTCGCTCGTCCACCAGGGCACGATCCTCGGCCCCGACGGCAACAGGATGAGCAAATCCAGGGGCAATACCATATCGCCTGATGACTATATCAACGAATATGGTTCGGATATTTTCAGGATGTACCTGGGATTCGGCTTCGCGTATACAGAAGGCGGGCCGTGGAGCGACGACGGAATCAAGGCTATCGCGAGGTTCGTGGGCAGGGTGGAAAGGCTGGTCGAAACAGCTGCATCCTTGGACAAAACCGTCGAAAGCGAATACGGCAGTGAAGAGAAGGAACTGGATTTCGTAAGGAACACCGCCATCAGGGGAGTTACCGAGGACGCGGAGAGATTCCAGTTCAACACTTCGATAGCGAGGATGATGGAGCTTGTCAATGCCCTGTACAAATATGAAAGCTCAGGCCACAGGAACCACAGGTTTTTCACTGATACCGTGATGGATGTGCTGAAGCTGATGGCTCCCTTTGCGCCGCATCTTGCCGAGGAACTCTGGGAGAAGATGGGCGGGCCTTATTCGATTTTTGATCAGAAGTGGCCTCAGTGGGACGAGAAAGCACTTGTCAGGGACGAAGTGGAGATAGTGGTCCAGCTCAACGGCAAGATCAAGGAGAAGATAATGGTGCCTTCCGGCCTGGACAAGACACAGACAGAAGAGGCCGCAATGAAGGATGAGAAGGTCATCAGGCTGCTGGAGGGCAAGACAGTCGTCAAGGTGATCGCGGTGCCGGGCAGACTGGTCAACATAGTGGTGAAGTGAACGATATGGCCGCAGGGTGATAAGCGGTCGAGATATGTCTCTTTGGGATCAGGAGACATCAAAACCATGAAGCAAATAAAATACTGTAATATGAATAAAAGACCGGGAACTTTTGACCCGGTCTTTTAATTTCTTCCGCGTGACATTCCTCAGCCACTAAGGGACATTCCTCAACCATAGAGGAATACCCCTTGCAGAGGAGTGTCCCTTTACCTTTTTTACCCAATCTTCTCCATATAGCGCTTTATCTTCTTCGTTGATGTCTTGGCGAACTCTTCCTGGCGGATCGTGAACCGGCGTATGCGCTTGTACAGCGGCATTTTCTTATTGACACTCTTGACTTCGGCATCTATGATCCTGAAGACTTCGTCTTCCGTTATCTCGGTCTTTCCCAGCTTATCCTTTATGATGTCCATTGCCGGGACTATCATAGCGTACACGAAAGTTTCTTCGGAAGCCTCGTCTTCCTTGCCGTAAACCATCGATTCGGCGATGAACGGGCTTTTATTGAGGTAGTCTTCGACTTCCTCAGGATATATATTCTTGCCGTTTTTAGTGACTATGACATTCTTTTTCCTGCCGGTTATACTGAAGAAACCTTCCCTGGTCATCTTCCCCAGGTCGCCTGTATGGAACCAGCCGTCTCTGAGCACTTTTTCCGTGGCCAGCCTGTTTTCGAAGTAGCCGAGCATTACATTATCGCCTTTGACCATCAATTCCCCGATGCCTTCCTTGTTTGGCTTGTAGATCATGACCTCGTTGCAGGGGAGAGGCAGCCCTATGGAATCGTCCCTGAACCTTTCCAGCTGGTTCACGGTCACGATGGGAGAACATTCGGTAAGGCCGTAACCCTGCATCAGGGGTATGCCGAAGTCGCGGAAGCCTTTCGATACGGCGGGCTCGAGAGCGGCAGCACCTGAAATGATCAGCCTGAGTCTGCCGCCCATGGTCTCATGTCTTTGCCTGAACAGCTTCTTCCTGGCATCTATGCCAAAGAGCATCAGCAGCTTGCTGGCCGCCAGCGCCGCTTTGACTTTATATGTGGCTTTTTTCTTGTTTATCGAATCCCAGATCTTCCTGTACATGGATTCCAGCAGGAGAGGGACCGCCATGATTATGGTCGGACTCGTTTCTTTAATATTCTTCGCGATATGCTTGAGCCCTTCGATAAATGATATCCTGCACCCGTTGTACAGGATCAGCAGGAAACTGGTGGTACAGGCGTAGGTGTGATGGAGCGGCAGCATGCACAGGGTCGAATCGGTATCGTCTATGTAAAGTACCGAGCATACCGACATGATATTCGAAACGATGTTTTTGTGGGAAAGCATGACGCCTTTTGCCAGATCCGTCGTGCCTGAAGTGAAGATCAGGATGCCGAATGCCTCGGGGTCGATGACCGCATCGACATATGAACGGTCGCCTCCGTCCAGCATGTCCGAGCCTTTTTGAATGAGCTTTTTCAGCGAGAGGAACCTTTCGTCGCTGTCGTCTTCTTCTGCGTCCATGCTGATAAAGTAATCCACCTGCGGAACTGTTGCTGAAATGCGCCGCATATCTTTTTCATGCCTTCCTGAATATACGACTGCACTGGCATGCGAACGCACCAGCAGGTTTTCGATCTCCTCCCCCGGCAGT
>JAAZKL010000350.1 GCA_012799845.1 Clostridiaceae bacterium | reverse complement strand
TACGGGTGCTCACCCCCGTCTATGTCGTGGTCATACGGGTGCTCACCCCCGTCAGTGCCATGGTCACGCAGCCACCCACTGCCGACGGCATTCATCCTGATAGTGCCGTCCCTGTTCGGGCAGCTTGTGCTCAGGTTTACAGGCAGCTTGTAGACTTTAGTCCCGTATCGTTTCTTCAGGTACTCTGAAAATTTATTGTATACCATGCCCAAATACCTCAGCGGCAGCTCATTGATGTACACCGCCTATTGTTGCCCGATGCTTCACACCACTACTGCTTAATGCCGCTCATTGCTTCACACCGCTTACTGTTTCATTGAAAGGTATGCATGTATGAACTTATCCAGATCGCCGTCCATTACAGCATCCACGTCACCTGTCTCGTAGTTGGTCCTGTGATCCTTCACCATCGTGTATGGGCAGAATACATACGACCTTATCTGGCTGCCCCAGGCTATGTCCATCTGGACACCCTTGAGGTCCTCGATCTTCTCCTTCTGCTCGCGTTCTTTCAGTTCCAGCAGCTTTGCCTTGAGCATTTTCATTGCGGTTTCCCTGTTCTGGATCTGCGACCTTTCATTCTGGCATGCCACCACTATGCCTGTCGGGATGTGGGTTATCCTGACCGCCGATTCGGTCTTGTTGACATGCTGACCGCCCGCGCCGCTGGATCTGTAGGTATCGATTCTAAGGTCTTCAGGGTTTATTTCCACCTGTATCTCTTCATCCAGTTCCGGCATAACGTCCACGGATGCGAAAGAAGTATGCCTCCTGCCTGACGCGTCAAACGGCGATATCCTTACAAGGCGGTGCACCCCCTTCTCCGAACGGAGGTACCCGTAGGCATTCTCTCCGATTATCTGTATCGTCGCGCTTTTGATCCCGGCTTCGTCCCCGTCGAGGTAGTCCAGCGTCCTGACCGTATACTGGTGGTCTTCTGCCCAGCGCGTATACATCCTGAACAACATCTGCACCCAATCCTGCGCTTCAGTACCACCTGCTCCCGCATGCATCGTCATAATGGCGTTGTTCCTGTCATATGGGCCGCTGAGCAGTGTTTCGAGCTTCAGCTTGCCGTATGCATACTTCAGCCTTTCAAACTCCTGCCTGATTTCCGGGATGATCGACTCATCCTGTTCTTCGATCCCCAGTTCATTGAGAACCACGAGGTCTTCGAAGTCAGAAACCAGCTTCTCGTAGGTTTCGACTTTCGTCTTCAAAGCCTTCGTCTTCTGCAGGACCTTCTGGGAGTTTTCGATATCGTCCCAGAAACCGGGCTCTGCAGCTTTGTTTTCCAGTTCCTCAATTTCGATCTTCAGCCTGGCGATGTCAAAGTGAAGCCCCCATTTCATCGATATCTTTGCCCAGGATTTCAATCTCCTGTCTGAACTGTTCCAGTTCGAGAATCTTTATCAACTCCTTTGGTGAATTTTTTCTACCATAATATATTGATATTTGGCGAAGCACTTTATATATGTTAAATATGAATCATTCTCCCCCATATATAAACCGCCTTTCCCGCTAATACTATAACAGAAAAAGTGCGCTTGTAAAAGTGGATTTTGGGACAGAGGTTTGCCATCATCAAATCAGGACATGGACTGAACCGCTTGTATATGAGAAAAACGGTTCATTATATTTCGCAGCACAGGTAGAAGATTTGCCGTAGCTCTTTTATACATATGTATTATCCAGTGTTTTTACCTTTGCAAATACTATATTAAGTGAAACCGTATGCCTATTAAGGTACAGGAGGGTCACTGTTTGGTTGTATGTCATATTGCAGGAACAGAGTTTCTGTTCAATGAGGTTTTGTGTGAATATTTTCAACTTTTGGGCAGAGAAAACATATATCAAACGCATATTACCACGAATAGGTTTACATAAATCACAATTCGTTCACATTATCAGCCTTGAAAATGGCGATAATCAACATGTGCACACCCAAAAGTTGAAAAACTTAGCACTATAAGATAAATAAACTGAAACACATGAGTTACATATGGACAAAAGTTGAAAATTTTAGCAAGTGAGAGTAAGCAAGGTGTTAATGCCAGACGATATCAAATCCATGTCAAAGGCCTACGATAATGATTCATGGTGGTAGCCCGTGGAGGTGATTTCCAGTATTGGTATAAGGCAATAGTTATGGTAATAGCTCATGATAGTGGTTTTTATCAGGTAATAGTGCCCTCAAGAGGGTATGCATTTCATCGAACTTGTTTGTACATATTTGAATGCGCTTACCGAGATGAGCAGCTAGGTTATATGCAAAATCCTTGCATGCTTCTTTATTATATAATTGGATGGTATACATGTGTAATACTTCTATGCCCTGCCTGCTGAGAACGGCTGAGCGCACTGCATCTCTCCCTTGTTCGGAAGGACTGTTGTGGAAAGTAAAGCTATCATATTCTACTCCTATTTTCGCATGCCTGTAATACAAATCCAAAAAGCAGCGGTCTTGATCCAGGCGCATACTGGCATTGTTACTAAGTTTTATTTCGTAATTGAAAACGGCACCTTTCAGGCCATAACCTCCCATTGCATGGGGTAGTGTAAGAATCATGTATGCGAGCGATTCCATAATTGATGCAGAACCGTTTTCTATATACTTCAAAGCTCTCATTGCTTTGCGGTGTCCCCGGTGACCTGCAGTTTTTGATATGAACCTTTCAAGTTTCTGCTTTGTCGTGATAGCCCGGGATGGGCAGCCAGGCGGATGCGAACACAACTGTAAGCCAAGAAGAATAAGTCGTTGAATGCTTAGTTTGTTGGCAAGTTCCAGGAATAGTAATTCTGGTGATGATACCTTTATACCATTAAGAGTTTGAATTGATTTATTGGGTAGACGCATTTCTGTTGAGTGTACTTTTTTACCATTGATCAGAAAACGCGCATTGTGATCTGAGACTGTAATATCGGTAATTTCAGACTCTGTAACCTCGTTGCCGATAACAGCTTCAATGCACGGTATGTTCCACATTTTCGCAGCAGAGAAACGGCTAATATATCCTTTCATGTTTATATAATATGATGAAGTGTGAGTTTTTTCAAGTTTTGGGAAATAAAATCAGTGGCGAACTGTTCTCTGATCTGATTTAGTAAACATAAAGTCGAGTTAGACTTCGTTATTGCTAATGAATTTGGTATACTTTAACAAATCCATCCCCAAAAGTTGAAAAACATAGCAATAAACTCTTAAAGATCTATAAACAGATTGTATCTCATCCCAAAAGTTGAAAAAAACATCATCAAAGATAGGTTATTATTCATAAGTGTTGATAAACAAAACATTTATTGCCAAAAGTAATGGAGTTATCCCATGTGCTAAGCGTGTCAGCAAGAGAAAATGCAAGAGAAGCGTCCCCTTTCAAGGCAAGAAAAAACGGTCTCTGTGATTCAAACCATTCTGCTGAAACCAGAGAACCGTTTTTCCGCAGCTCATCTTCTTCGCCTGCTAACGAATGCGCTGATGCGCCTCATCTTCTGTGCTTGTTTGCGAAGCTGTTGATGCTGACCATTTTACTCGCTTGTTTGCGAAGCTGTTGATGCCGACCACTTGTTTTGCCTGCTTGCGAATGCGCTGATACGCCTCATCTTCTGCGCCTGTTTCCCAAACAGCTGATCCCGATCACTTTCTGCGCCTGTTTCCCATGCTGCTGATGCACCTCATTGCCAGCGCCTGCTAACGAATGTGCTGATGCGCCTCACTTTCTGTGCCTGCTTACGAAGCTGCTGATGCGCCTCATTGCTTCGGCGATGTTTTCATATGAGTTGGCGTAGGTGGCCCTGATGTAACCTTCTCCGCAGGCGCCGAAGGCGGTGCCCGGTACGGTGAGCACCTTTTCCTCCACGAGGAGCTTTTCGCAGAATTCGTCGGATGTCATGCCAGTTGATTTTATACAGGGGAACACATAGAATGCGCCCATAGGCTCGAAGCAACTGAGTCCGGCGCTCCTGAAGCCCTTGACCATCACACGCCTTCTTCTGTTGTATTCCCTGACCATGGCCTGCACTTCATCGTCACAGCTGTTCAAAGCTTCCGATGCGGCATACTGGGCTGTTGTTGGCGAACACATTATGGCGTACTGATGTATCTTGTTCATTGCTTCGATGAGCACAGGATGCCCGCAAGCGTAGCCTATCCTCCAACCGGTCATTGCAAACGCCTTTGAGAAGCCGTTTATGAGGATCGTCTTGTCCCTTATCTCGGGGTAGCTTGCAAATGATACGTGCTTCCCGCTATAGGTGAGTTCCGCGTATATCTCGTCGGATATGATAATCACATCCCTGTTCTTGAGCACATCGACTATCTTCCTCTGGTCATCGGGCCGCATCACAGCGCCGGTGGGGTTGTTCGGGAACGGGAGGATGACCACCTTTGTTCTGTCTGTCAGCGCCTTTTCAAGCTGTTCCGGCTTCAGCCTGAATTCGTCTTCCTCTTTCAGTTCAATAACGACGGGAGTCGCACCGGTGAACGCGGTACATCCCTTGTATGCGACAAAGCTAGGCTCAGGTATGATGACCTCGTCCCCGGGTCCGACAAGCGCCCTCAGGGCTATGTCTATCCCTTCACTTGCGCCGACTGTCACTATGATATCGGTTTTCGGATCATATTCCACATTGTACTTCTTTGCCACGTACCGGGAAATCTGCCTCCTCAGCTCAATAAATCCAGGGTTCGATGAGTAATGGGTATGGCCTCTTTCAAGCGAATGTATGCCGGCCTCCCTGATAGCCCACGGAGTAACAAAATCCGGTTCCCCCACACCCAGGGAAATGGCATCCTTCATTTCATTGAGCAGGTCAAAATACTTTCTGATGCCGGAAGGCGGCACATTTCTGACCGTTGGCCTAATCATTTCCTGCAGGTTCATAGTCTCAACGCCTCCCTGTCATCCTTGCCGTTTTCTTCGAATATCACACCGTCGTTTTTGTATTTTTTCAATACAAAGTGCGTCGAGGTGCTGACCACGCCTTCCAGCGGAGCAAGCTTTTCAGCCACGAACAGTGCTACTTCCTTCATGTTCTTGCCTTCTATGATCACTGTCAGGTCGAAGCTGCCGGACATAAGATAGCATGCCTTGACCTGGGGATACCTGTATATGCGCTCGGCCACCTTGTCAAACCCCTGGCCTCTCTGGGGCGTGACTCTTACCTCGATGAGCGCCGTAACGGTTTCCTTGTTGGAGTTGTCCCAGTTGATCAGCGTGTTGTAGCTGACTATCACCTTGTCCTCTTCCAGCTTTTTTATGGCCTCCTGCACTTCTTCAACGCTCATGTCCAGCATGAGTGCTATTTCTTCGACGCTCGCTCTCGCGTTCCTTTCGAGGATCTCAAGGATTTCTTCCATCTTATCTGCCATAACGAACACTTGTATGATATAGTCGACAACTAAATCATACATTCCTTTCTTTAGATTTACGCTCACTTCATGGTGTGTTTATCGAATTTTGAAAGCTGAAGGAGCGTAGCGACTAAAGCTTTCAAAATTCGGCCG
>JAAZKL010000349.1 GCA_012799845.1 Clostridiaceae bacterium | reverse complement strand
TTATGTTTGTGAATACGCCTTTCCCCTGGTTTGCGTCGAAAGGCTTGACCGCCACGGGCCATCCAATGGCTGACGCTATGGCTGAAGCAGACCTGAACGTGTAGGCCACATCGCCCCGGGGCACGGGTATCCCCGCTTCGGAAAGCTTAATCTTCGTAAGGTGTTTGTTGCCTGCCATGTCCACCGCCACACAACTGCAACTGTCCGTCAGCGAAGCCTCCAGGTACCTTGTGTATTTGCCTGTCCCCAGGCGCAGGACACTTGAATGTTCCAGGCACACCACAGGTATATCCCTCCTGCGCGCCTCCTCGAATAATGCCTCCGTGCTGGGCCCCATGCCGGATTCGGCTGCGACCTTTGCCAGGTGCTCCTTTATTTTTTCGATGTCCGGCAGTTTGCCTGCAATAAGCATGTTTATCATGTCTGATACGGCCAGCAGGCACTCCGTGGCCGCTTTTTCATTTTTGTATTCGAAAATGATATGATATATCGACGGCGCATCCGCGGCCCTGGTCTTTCCATAGTGCACGTCGAAGCCAAGGATGCCCTGGAGTTCAAGCACCATATGCTCGGCCACATGTGCAAGGTACGTCCCCTCCGCCAGCCTTTCGGCAAAACCTCCCTCATAGCCGAGGGAACAGACATGCTTCGCAAGGCCGGGCAACATTTGCAGCAGCCGTTCGTTGAAATCTCTTATCTGCCTGGTCGGGGTGTCGTACAGTTCGCCAAGATCAGCCGCAGCCCTGATCACAGGTCTGTGGCTGTATATGTTCCTGCCTTTGAACGGCTCTATTTTTATTATTTCCACTGTTTTTCCTCCACTCTGATCACCTTTCTGTTTGCCATGTCATACCCGTATCCCGCGGGCAGCACATGCAGGACTACATTGGTAATGGCAAGGTTTTCATCGGGCATCAGTTCTGATACATTCGAGCTTTTGATGTCCCTTCCGTCCACCACGGTTACAGAATTGCTTCCTATCACTTCGAAATGGTCGTCGGGAAACACCCTGACTGCCGTATCCTCATCGATGCCTATCCCCAGGATCGACGGGTTTTCCGCAACTCCGCAGAGGAGCCTGCCGATCCTGCCTCTCTGATGAAAATGCTGGTCGATGAGCGCCATGTCCAGCAGACCCAGTCCCGGCGCCATCTTGAGAGTGCATTTCCTCGCAGGATCATTGTCGTTTCCGTCCACGATCATCGTCCTGCTCATGGCTGACGCACCGGCGCTGGTTCCGGCTACGACGGCGCCCGATTTGTAAGCATGGTGCAGCACCTCATATACCTTTGTGCCTCCCAGTATGCTGGTTATCCGAAGCTGGTCGCCCCCGGTGAAGAATATGCCGGTAGCTTCCGCTATGAGCCTCGCGTTCTGCTCCGATTCGGCGTCATCCCTGGTGTTGATGTCCAGGAAACTCACTTTGCCTGCCCCGAGCCCGGTGAAAAGCGATTTGTACTGTCCTCCCGACTCAACGCTCTTTTCCGTGGCAGTAGTGATTATTACGATGTTTGCTTCTGACGCTCCGGAAAGATTGACAAATGACTTCAGAATAAGACACTCTCCGGTCTTATCCTCGGCTCCTCCTATAATTATTAAGTTTCCCATCTTCATTGAATTCACCGTCTCCCTGGCGGGTCCGTACAGAATCGTACACGAGCCGTATATACAGCCCGATCCCGGATAATGACGCCGGCATCAGCATGTTTGATCAGACGCCGGCTATATTTTTCAGATATTCATACAGCGTATCGCTGAATACCAGACCAGCCGCCATAAGCAGCATGCTCGCCGCGACAAGGGGCATCCCCGTCCTGCTTCCTCCTCTGCTCAGCCTTATGCCGAGTATGATAGCCGCCGCTCCGAAGATATACGGGAATCTAACCAGGGAAGCGACCGCTGCTGCCCATCCCGCAGCCGTACACAGTATGATGCCCGCTTTCGGCAAAGCCCCTCCCGGCCTGCCGATCCGGACCACTTTGTCCATCAGATCACCTCGATATTATTCTTTTATACTGGGTTTCTATATATTCATTATTTTAGTGTAAATATTTGTCGCCACATCAGCGTACCGGTTTTCCGTCCCACATCAACAGGCAGCCTCCTGCCAGCAGCATTTTGGGTGCAAATCCCGCCCTGTCCGCCAGGAGTATATCGGCGTCGCTGCCAACGGCTATCTTCCCTTTCCTGGGATACAGCTTCAATGTCTTTGCCGGGTTCTCCGTAACAGTCCTGAGTACGGATTCCAGGGGCAGCCTGTGGTCAACGACTGCAGACCTGAAATCGCTGAAAAGTGACATCACGCTTCCGGCTCCTTTTCCAGGTCCGCCGGCGCCGCTTCCGTTCCCATCGGACGACACCGTCACCCTGTCGAGCCCGTTTCCGGCTTCAACGAGCCTGGCAAGGCACTGCGGAACTCCGATCCATTCCTCTGTTTCTTCGCCGGCGGTCAGGTCGATCGTTCCGCCGGTTTTGTGATAGCGGACCGTCTGATCGAACAGAGCCCTGTTTCTGTTCAGATGGGTAGGAACGAACATGGATATGGGAAAATCAGTCGATTCCAGAAGTTCCGTAAGCGGCCTGAGCCCGTCCCTGCCATCTCCCACGTGCAGATGTATTACTCCGGCTTTCCCGCCGATCATCCCTCCTGTTATGACTTCATAAGCCAGCTTTGCCAGGTCATTTTGCGTCGGATATGCGGACCTGTGATCTGATATGGCGATCTCGCCTGCGCCTATGACCTTGTCGATCATCACCAGGTCCGTCAGCACCCTTCCGGTTATGGTGACAGGCGGTATGCCATAATTGCCCGTGTATATGAACGCGGTGAGGCCGCTGGTTTCCAGCGCCTTCGCTTTCATAAGCAGGCCCTGCATGTTCCTGCCCACGCCGTCGCAGCCGAGTACGCCGACCACCGTGGTGATCCCCGCCATCACCAGTTCATCGGAGCCTATCGGCTCTATCATGCTTCCGGGTCCCTGTTCCCCTCCGCCGCCTGTTATATGGACATGCTGATCGACCAGTCCGGGCATTGCGATCATCCCGCCACAGTCGGTCACTTCCGCCTGCAGCATCGGCATTGATCCTATTCTGTCGGATATCAGAGCGATTTTCCCGTATGCCGTCAGAATATCTTTAAACCCCATATATTCCGGCGCATACAGTTCGACGTTTTTCAGGACCCTAAACATATACCTGCTTTCCCTTTCTTCAGGATATCGCTGATAAATCCAGCGATATATTATTTTTTCCGTTCGATCGGCCTGTATTCATGTGCCGTTTTTTACAAACATATTAAAAAAGTATTAAAGAATTGTTAAATTTCAATGTAAAAACATTATAATGTACTTATTTAACAGTACTGTAAGAATTTGATTTGATTATTTAAAATTATTCTGGTACACTGTTTTTTGAGTTATGTAAAGTAACAAGTACAAAGGGTGATAAAATGGCATCAAATTACAGCAGTCTTACAGCTAAACAGAAAAAGGTATACATGGTGATCGAATCATATATAAAGACACATGGCATACCTCCAACAGTACGCGAAATAGGTGAACTGGTCGGCGAGAAGACTCCCGGAGCAGTACAGGGTATACTGAACAGGCTGGAGCAGAAGGGAGTCATCAAAAGGCAGCTTGGCGCAGCCAGGTCTATACAGCTCGTTTCTCCGGATGATCAACTGTACAGCAAACCGGTTTTTGTACCAAAGATCAAAAAAATCAGCAAGCGGAACCTGAATGATTTGACAAATATCTATAACATCGAGTTATACCATCCCTTTTCTCCGCAGGTATTGCAGGAGGACGGCGATTATCTCGTCTCCGACTGTCCGGCTGACGGGCTGGCCGAAAGCGGTTTCGGCGCCGATGATATCGTCCTGGTCAACAGGAATGCCGAGTTGAAACCCGGCGATATAGTACTTGCTTTTTATGAAACGATTTCGCTTCTGAGGAAGTACTATCCCGAAAGCGACGGAACCATTACTCTCAAAGCCGACTCCAAGGTGATCGACAGGGAAAACTTCAAACCTGATGAGGTCACCATAATCGGAAGAGTGGAAGGAAGATATACAAGGTTTTGATCAAATAAAAAGGGTGCCAGGCACCCTTTTTATTTTCGCTGAAAAGACCGAGACCGGCTCACACGAGCCGGTCTTTTTTTACCTTATGTGGCCATATCTGCGCTTATTCTTTCACTTTCGCATACATGAAGTACTTGATTCCAAGCGGTGAAGCGTAGAAGTCTTCAACTTTCTGGTTGAGCAGATATATGTCGACATAGTAGTAGATCGGGCAAAGCATGCTCTCGGCGAAGATTATGTCTTCAGCCTGATGCATCATTTTAAAGCGTTCTTTCGCATCGGTTTCGGTCTTGATCTTTGTAATCAGCGCGTCATATTCCTCATTGCTCCACTGTGCATCATTGTTGCCGCCGCCCGTTACCCACATGTCGAGGAACGTTATCGGGTCATTGTAGTCAGCCAGCCATCCGTTACGTGCGATGTAGTAATCGCCGTTCTTACGGGTGTTGAGGAATGTGTTCCACTCCTGTGATTCCAGTGTGACATTTACGCCGATCTTCTTCCACATATCCTGCAGAGCTTCACCTATCATCTGATGGCCTGTGCCCTCATTGTAGATGTATGTCAGGGTCGGGAACCCT
Organism: Clostridiaceae bacterium; assembly: GCA_012799845.1. Taxonomy (GTDB): domain Bacteria; phylum Bacillota; class Clostridia; order Acetivibrionales; family DTU013; genus DTU013. The sequence goes on along the minus strand of JAAZKL010000349.1, from coordinate 2,816 downwards.
TCTCCGTTCGGGTATCCGGCTTCAGCCAGCAGCTTCTTTGCTTCTTCCAGGTTCTTTTCATATGCTGCACCTGAAGGATCGTAGTAATCGCCGCCTACTTCACGGAATTCTTTCGTCGGATCTGCATCAGACAGTCCTGTCGGAACGTATGCGCCTGCAGGCTGCTGTCCGGCTTTGCCTATGTTCTCGCAGATCCACTGACGGTCTACGGCAAGCGTCAGGGCCTTGCGGACCTTCGGATTGTCAAGCGGTGGCTTCGTTACATTGAACGAAACATAGTATGTTCCAAGCTGGCCTTCGATGTGGAATTCCGGTTTGTCTCTCCAGGCGTCGATCTCGTCGTTCGGCCATGCATCCGCAAACAGTATTTCACCATTTTCAAATGCGCTCTTTACCGCATTGTCGTCTTCCATCAGGACGAACTTGATCTTATCCGGACCAAGCGCTCCGTAGTTCCAGTAATTTTCGTTCCTGGCAAAAATCATGTGGGACCCGGGCACCCATTCGGTCATCTTGTACGGTCCGTTTCCGATATAGGAAGCAGGTTCCACCGCCCATGCCTCATCGTACTGTTCGATTATGTCCTGGCGAACCGGGAAAAAGGTCGGGAACGCGCAGAGCTCCAGGAAATACGGAACGGGAGCCTTCAGCTTGACGACGAGAGTCTTGTCGTCGGGAGCTGTCACATTCAGTTTCCCTTCATCATAGCCTTCGATAATATCAAAAATGTATTCGTAGTCGGCTGCCGTTTCAGGAGCTATCGCACGGTTCCAGGCATAAACGAAATCGCTTGCCTTGATCGGCTGGCCGTCGCTCCATTTAAGTCCGTCGCGCAGAGTGAACGTATAGGTCGTTCCGTCATCGCTGACTTTGTAGCTTTTTGCCTGACCCTCCCTGGGTACTCCGTCCTTATCGAGGATCATCAGGCCTTCGAATGCATGTGAGATCAGTGTTGCGCCGTCAACTGCAGAGTTCAGAGCCGGGTCGATGGTGTCAGGATCCGGTCCGACATGGACTACGAGCATATCCGGTTTTTTGGCGCCGGAACATGCTGTCAGGACCATGCTGAACACGAGAATCAGCGACATAAGTAGTGCTACTTTCCGTTTCATAAATATTCCTCCTATTGTTTTGATTTCAGTACGTATGTACTGTTTTTATTAAAATGCAGAATTCAGGGATCATATAACATCTGAATCACATCAGTTATATTCCCCCTGAACATCAGCATTTAAACAAATTTTTTCAGTATCAGTTGATTCTGTCGACATGATGGCAGGCAACATAGTGCCCTTTTGATACTTCCCTGAATTCAGGCTCCTGTTCCGCACAGATCTCATCAGCATAGGGACACCTGGTCCTGAACCTGCATCCTGACGGCGGATCCAGCGGACTGGGCACGTCTCCCTCCAGTACTATCCTCTTTTTGCTGCGGCTCTCGACAGGGTCCGGTATCGGGATGGCAGAAATGAGCGATCTTGTGTACGGATGCAGACTGTGGAAAGTCAGTTCATAACTGCCAGACAGTTCCACAAGTTTGCCGAGGTACATGACGCCGATCCTGCTGCTGATATGCCTGACAACATTGAGGTCATGCGCGATGAAAAGATACGTCAGCCCCAGATCTTCCTGGAGTTCCTCAAACATGTTGATGACCTGCGCCTGTATCGAAACGTCCAGGGCCGAGATCGGCTCGTCGCATACGATGAATTCGGGGTCCACCGCAAGGGCGCGGGCAATGCCGATACGCTGGCGCTGCCCTCCGGAAAACTCGTGCGAATAACGATTGGCGTGTTCGCTGTTCAGGCCGACCCGCTCCAGCATCGTATATATCCTTTCTTTCCTTTCCTGCTTGTTCGCCGCCAGCCTGTGGATGTCGATGGCTTCACCGACTATATCGCCCACGGTCATCCTGGGATCGAGGCTTGCGTAAGGATCCTGGAAGACTATCTGCATTTTGCGGCGGTATGGCATCATGTCTGCTTTTGTGATGTCGGCTCCGTCATAAATGATCTGGCCTCCTGTCGGCTCGTAGAGCCTGAGGACCGTACGCCCGGTGGTCGTCTTTCCGCAGCCGCTCTCGCCGACCAGGCCCAGGGTCTCGCCTTCGCGGATCTGGAAGCTGATGTCGTCGACCGCCTTGACGTGCCCGACCACGCGCGACATGAGGCCGCGGCGGATGGGGAAGTATTTTTTCAGGTGGGCCACGTCCAACAGCACGTGGTCGGAAGCCTTGTTCGTTTCTCGTTCCATCGTCGCCACGTCATTCATAGTTCAACTCGCCGGCAAAATGGCAGCGGACCAGGTGGCCCGGCCGGATCTCGCGCAGTTCGGGTTCTTCAGCCTGGCATTTCGCCTGCTGGTAAGGGCAGCGGGGGTGAAACTTGCAGCCCGGCGGAAATCGCAGCGGGCTGGGCACCATGCCGGTAATCGCGTAGAGCTTTTCGCTCTTGGACTTGCCCACCTCGGGCCGCGACTTGAACAGCCCGTGGGTATACGGATGCAATGGACTGGAGAACAGCTCTTGGACCGGGGCGTATTCGACGACCTTCGAGGCGTACATCACGGCCACGTCGTCGGCCATCTCGGCGATGATGCCCAGGTCGTGGGTGATGATCAGGATCGACATGCCCACGTCGGCCTGCAGCGCGCGAAGGAGGTCGAGGATTTGGGCCTGGATCGTCACGTCCAGGGCCGTGGTCGGTTCGTCGGCGATCAACAGCCGCGGATTGCTCGACAGGGCCATGGCGATCATCGCCCGTTGACGCATGCCGCCGGAAAACTCGTGGGGATACTGGTCGATCCGCCGCTCCGGC
>JAAZKL010000348.1 GCA_012799845.1 Clostridiaceae bacterium | reverse complement strand
CTTCATACGACATTATATGCATGCTTGCCTATACAAAGCCTATAGGCTCAGGTTCGGGATGTCGTAATGCAAATAATGCATATAACCCTGCTGCAAAAACGCAGATGCTGACTAAAACCACTTCAATGATAATCTTCCTTTTCATAAACAACCCCCTCACAGTGTACTATATTATATTGACTGTTTTTCAAGTCATACATTGGGCATATATCATATGGAATAATTTAATCATGCCCCTCATCCTTCTCAAACACAATCAAGGGCAGGATGACCAGGGCTTCATCTTCCGCTTCGTCATTCTTCCAGTGTACAATGAACCTTATCGCTGCGCTGACGGGGCGATAACCCCTTTGCTTCATTTTTTCAACATCAGCGGCAAATTTCCTGGAAAACCTCACGACAACCTGGCCGGCGGCATTCAGGCAGCAGCCGTCACCGACGGTCAGCGTGTCGCCGCTCTGCATCTGCTCAACGGTATGGCGGACCGAGTATAAATAATCAAGCCATACATCCCTGTGCGTCAGTTGGACGGCCAGGTGCGCCGGCGGATGGTATGTTCCCTTATCTTCGATATATTCGATACCCGCCGCATTGATTCTATTAAGGTAATAGCCGTTATAGTGGATGACCAGCCGCTGTTTTGCCCTTGTCGCCGCGACATAAAGCACACGGACGGCCTCGTCCGAATCCAGCTTGTATCCGTCCAGCATAATCAACACATTATCGAACTCGCGGCCTTTCGCCTTGTGCATGGTGGAAACAAGTATCGTTTCCCCGTGCTCCTCGTAAAAGTCTTCCAGCCTGGATTCCCTTATGAATGTTTCCAGGTCGGATCTGTATTTCAGCTTTGGATTTGCTTCTTCGAAGCTTTTTATCATGTTCATGCATAGTTCAAGGTTCGGGTTGACAACAGTGCCAGGTCTCCAGCTACCCGTAATAAGACCACCGCTCGGATTATGGCTGCCGTCCGAGCCACAGCTGCCGCTCAGATTATGTCCACTGCTTTGACGATGGCTCGCACCAAATTTGTCCTTCAGCTTCCGCTTAGCTTCCTCCCAGGCATCAGCACATATTACAGGTGATGGAGGAATCTGTTCACCAGGCTGAGTTTCGGGCCTGCCAGCAGTAAATGCCGTCGTGGTCACACTGTTGTCCTGAGCACTGCCATACGCCCCGTCCATCTCCAGCAGGCCCAGGAAGTACCGTACCTCCTGCAGGTCATACAGCCGTAACCCCTCATCCGACTGTATAAGCTTCGCAGGCATACCCCTGTTCACCAACAGCCCCGCGACCTTCACCGCTTCGTCATTTGTCGCTGTCAGTACGCAGGTCGTTCCCGAAAGATCGGTTGACATAATATCGTCCACAAGGGGCGTTACCAGGTGATTGCACTTATACCTTACAATCTTAATAATGCCGTTGTCCTTCTGCACAGGTATGATAGGCGTCCGCTTCAGCCTGTGCGATATCTTTTTGGCGATCTCGTTCGTGAACCCGACGATATTGGCCTTGCTCCTGTGGTTCTCCGCCAGCTCATATACTACGGCATTTTTCTCGGTTATGAGCTTCTCCATGTATTCAGAACTGGAACCCCTGAAAGCAAAGATGTTCTGGTCGTCGTCACCCACCGCTATAATACGCATCTCTTCGTTTTGCTCCATAAGCGCGCAAACCAGTTCGTACTCGTCCCCGTCCATATCCTGGGCTTCATCTATCACCAGCACCGTTTTGGTTATCCTGCTGCGTTCCGTTTCCCCTCGGCGTATCCTGTCCACGGCTTCCCGTATGATATTGTTTGAACCCTCCAGCGTACCGGGTCTGCCCAGCAGATCAAAGCAGTACGAATGGAATGTTTTGATCTCCACGTAATTCGCGGCGTTTCCGTACAGTTTCAGCAGGCGTTTTTTGAAGACCGTGGCAGCCGACCTTGAAAACGTCAGCATCAGGAGCTGTTCGTGCTTCACGTCCTCCATCAGCAGCAGGGAGGCCAGCTTGTGCACCAGTATCCTGGTCTTTCCGCTTCCGGGACCCGCAGCGACGACTATATACTTTGAATCCTTATCTTTTACAATTTTCAGTTGGGTAGGCTTAAGCTCTAAGAACAGTCGCCTGAACTTCTCAGGTGTGATACTGTTCCTGATCTCCTCCTGCCTGCCCCTGAAATATTTATTCAGAAACGACGAGTAATTGAGCTTGAAATAATCATCCACAAACTGAAGGGCGGCCTGGTAATCCTCCATCATTTTTCTTGCATATTCGCCCACTATATGGACCTGCTGTATCTTGTTCTGGTAAAACTGTTCAAGCTTCTGGTAATCCTCGAGCTTGTACTGCCTTTTATTGTTCGTTTCCAGGCGCTCGATCATCATCGCGTTGTATTTAACAAAAAAGCCCCCCTCAAGATCCATGGCCCCGATCCTTGACAGGTAAAAGAGCGCGTCTTCCACCTCGGCCAGCGACGCTTCAGTGCTGAACAGCCTGATTTCACTTCCGAACGCCTGCCTGAGTTCCATCACGGAGAACTCTACCGGTATCTCTTCCCTGCCCTTTGTTGCATCTGCGTCGTCCTTTATATCACTGTATTTCCTGTACAGGTACTCAATAATGAACTGGGCCAACTCATGCCGTTTTATCAGCTTCGCCTGGAGAGCTTCGCGGTCGATTAGGCCCCGCAGCTTCAAATGTACATTCGACCTGGTGTCATAATGCCTCTTTACCCACTTGGTGATCGACCAGATGTTGATGATCGTCTTCAGCCTCGGTACCGTGGATTCGGCGCATCCGTTCAGGATCGCCTGTTCGTTAAGTTTTTTAATGTTGTACGTTTCCGCCCGGTTCTTATATATTCCCAGCAGGAAGTTCTCGATCTGAACGTGCGCTTTCAATATGTCCAGCGAATCATTCCCTGGTTTTTTCTTTTTGATATATGCGGTCATATCTTTCGTATCCGCAAGTATTTTTTCATCGCGCAGCAGGTATATGATTTCTATTACTGTCTCCTTTGGTATGCCAAGGTGGTCTGAAATATAGTCGACCCTGGATTCAGGCTCTTCGCCGACTGCCGTTTTCCAATGCTTTGCAGAAATGAGCTTCTTAATGATCCTGGCCGCGTTTTCCTTCTGCTTTTCGTTAAGTCCGGGTGAAGCATTTATCCTTTCGATCGCCTCCGCGGCATTATCAGCCAGGATACCGGTAGCGTACACGCGCGGCACATTTTGTTCCCTTTTCAGAAAGCCTGCTTCCTCCAGCGCCAATATTGCTGTCCTTACTTTCGTTTCGATATCCCTGACATTGTCGTCCCATCCGGCCTGCCTCGCTATTTCAAGTGCTGATCGCGAGACTCTCATTCGCTGTTTCGTGATGTTCTTAATGGCTCTCCATATTTGCTGGATCTCCTTTATACTGAGCTTTGTCTGGTTAAGCAGTATAAAATGCTTGTTCAGATCTTCGTCATTGAACAGCACATAGCAGTCGGCATCGACGGACTCATCGCGGCCTGCCCTTCCGGCCTCCTGGACATAGTTTTCAAGGGAGTCCGATATCTCGTAATGTATGACCATCCCCACGTCCTTTTTATCGACCCCCATACCGAAGGCTGATGTCGCCACCATTGTCCGTACTTCGCCGTTCATGAACGCGTTCTGGTTTTCGATCCTCTCCCTCCTGTCCATCTGCCCGTGATAAGCCCTTGCTTCAAAACCGTCATCTGTCAGCCTTTTTGCCAGATCGTGCGCTCTCTTCGTTCTTGAGACATAGATGATCGCAGGACAGTCATTCTCACTGAGCAAATCCCTGATGGTGTTGTACTTCTCCTCATCCGTTTCCCTGGGAAACACCTTGTAGTGGAGATTGGTCCTGACGGCGTCGGAGGTGAACACCTGCATCTCGATGGACAGCCTTTCCCTGAAATATTCTTTTATGTCCTCAATGACCTTTTGCTTTGCCGTTGCTGTGAAGCAGGAAACAGGAATGGGCTCATCCAGGTTCTTCTTTTCCTGCAGGTTCTTTATGAAATCGCCTATGTAGAGGTAATCGACCCTGAAGTCATGGCCCCAAGCCGAGAAGCAATGGGCCTCGTCTATGACGAAACGGACGACTTTCCTGCCAAGCAGCAGGTTCTCCACGGTTTTTGAACGCAGTGATTCAGGGGCAATGTACAAAATGCAGGCTGATCCGTTTTCGACCCTTTCAATGGCTTTTGCCCGTTCTATGGGATCCAGAAGCCCATTGATCGTGACAGCCTCGGTGATATTGAACTTTTCCAGGTTGTCCACCTGGTCCTTCATGAGCGACTGAAGCGGCGATATTACAACGGTCAGGCCTCTCGTGTTGATGCCGCTCATCAGCGCAGGCAACTGGAATGTGATAGATTTGCCGCCTCCGGTAGGGAATATGGCCAGGAAGGATTTTTGCTCAATAGCGGCCCTGACAGCCTGTTCCTGCAGCGGGACGCCGGCATATGTCCTGAATGAGTCGTACCCGAAGAAATTTTGCAGACCGCTGTAAATATCCAGCGCTTCATTACAATAGGCGCAGCCGGTGATGCATGGTCTTTCCCTCAGTATGTACATCAGGCGGTCGACGGCGGGGTAGTTTTTAAGGACCCAGGGCGGAGTGATGGAGTAGCGGTCGCCCGTGTTTATCAGCGCGAGGCAGTATGCAAGCTCCACCGGGTTGTCCCGTATCATGTCGGTCAGTTTGGCATTTTCGCACATTTTAAAGAGGAATCTTGTGTGGATCAGTGTTTCAATGTCCTCAGCCTGCTGCCTGCCAGGTG
>JAAZKL010000347.1 GCA_012799845.1 Clostridiaceae bacterium | reverse complement strand
CAATATATCACCTCTTGCTGAACTGAGGAGCCCTTCTTGCCTTCTTGAGACCGTACTTTTTCCTTTCCTTCATCCTCGGGTCTCTTGTCAGGAAGCCGGCTTTCTTCAGCGCAGGTCTGAATTCTTCGTCAGCCTTGACAAGCGCCCTTGCGATACCGTGCCTTATTGCGCCGGCCTGGCCGGATAACCCGCCTCCGATGACCTTGCACAGAACATCGAATTTGTTCGATGTCTCGGTAAGTACCAACGGCTGCCTTACGATAACCTTAAGGGTCTCAAGCCCGAAATAATCATCTATCGCCCTGTCATTTACGAGAATTTTGCCTTCTCCCGGTATAAGCCTGACTCTTGCTATTGACTTCTTTCTTCTTCCTGTTCCGTAATACTGTAATTTAGCTGCCATCGTTTACTCCTCCCTCCTCATCAAACATCGATTTCCAGAACTTCCGGCTTCTGAGCCTGATGCTCATGTTCCGGTCCTCTGTAGACCCTGAGTTTTTTGAACATTGCACGCCCGAGGCTGTTGTGGGGGAGCATACGCTTTACAGCAAGCTCGATTGCCTTTTCAGGCGATTTCTGCAGCAGATGCCTGTACAAGGTCTCCTTCAACCCGCCCGGCCAGCCGGAATGACGCCTGTAAACCTTCTGATCCAGCTTCTTTCCGGTCAGGACGACCTTCTCGGCATTGATTACGATCACATGGTCTCCTGTATCGACATGAGGCGTATATATAGGCTTGTTCTTTCCCCTCAATATGCTCGCAACCACGCTCGCAAGTCTTCCGAGCGGCTTGCCGGCAGCATCGACTACGTACCATTTTCTCGTGACTTCTTCAGCTTTTGCCATATAAGTCTTCATCTGTTACCTTTCCTCCTCGATCACTTCGTATATACATTAAATCCGGCCTTTGACACAGCTTGAAACAGGCCGGTCTTTCAGGCACTTTACTATGATAATACAGGTCCGCTGCATATGTCAAGCGAAAATCCGATAATTTTAATTTATCTTTCATTATCTCTGATTTATTGCCTTAATATACCCATATCTCTTCTATAGTCGTCCGCCATTTCATTTTTTTACTTATCAGTAATCCAATTGTACCATGACCGTTGCAGCAATCAATCTGCAAATACCGCATAATTGCTTTGCCATCGCTTTCATACGCGTGACACTCCTCATCTCATACGTGACACTCCTGAGATCCCATGTGTGACACTCCTCAACCATCAAGGAATATCCCCTGCGGAGGAGTGTCACCATATCTTTATCGAGGAGTGTCACCATACATTGAACAAAAACAGGACCAGGGTCGGCCCCCGGTCCTGAGACGATAACGCTGAATCGCTCTTGTTATAACACCTTCATCAATCGATATATTTGATCGTGTCATTGAACCATCTATCCCTTTGATCGCTTCCTTGCCTGTCCCAGCTTTTTATGATTATCGAATCGATTTCGTGTATATCGATCGGATCATAGAAGCAGTTGTATTCCAGGTATTCCTGGTTGAGCGAGGAGGCGTCACTGCTATTGCAATATACATAACTGCCGTCATTCATCCTTATATCTGCCGCCAGGAAGAAATCGGCCCTGATTTTTTGTCCATTTCCGGGCAAAAACCTGATATAAGCGGCGGTCGGTGTAACATATATCTCATCCAGAACAACGCTGTCATCGAAGCCCTGCATGTCAACGACCGGCCGGAAATCGATGTCCTCCGCCTCGTAGTCAAGATCGAATTCCACGTTCCAGTTCCCCGCATAATTTATATGATCTCCGTAATACTCGACCATCGGCTCGTACTGCTCCAGTTGCGAAGTATCCGGGATATCATATACATAATACACTGCATCCCCGCTTCCGGCCGGATCCAGCCAGAACATCATCGGGGCGATCTCACCGGTCTGCGGGTCCATCATATACAGTAATATCTCCTGATCATCCTCTGAAGTATTCAGCACCCGGACATACAGCTTTCCGTCAGCAAAGCATGCCGTATCCAGAAGCAATCCCGGTTTATCCTCCAGCAACTGCAAGCTGAGGTTCTGGCTTGCCGCGATTTTTGCAGGGATCATGGTCCGATTCCTGACATACTCGGTAAAGAATGGCCTTCTTATGCTCCTGGGTTCATACTTTCTCAGATATCTTGCCATATTTATAGTATTTTCGATCAGGTCCACATCATCGGCCTGACGGGAATCCAGAATGTCCGGTATATCCGGGGACGCTTCTTCGATTTTCAGTTCCCTGTAGGTGAGTCCGCCGATCCGCACCGATACTTTTTTCCCTTTCAGTTCTTCCGGCGATTGCACACTAAAAGTGACTATCGCTTTCCCATCAACAACACTTACTTTCGAGGAACTGACACTGAAGCTGGAAACCCCGTCAACATCAAGGGAACAGCCCGCCAGTTCCAGATT
>JAAZKL010000346.1 GCA_012799845.1 Clostridiaceae bacterium | reverse complement strand
GGTCCGTTGAAATAGGTCGGGTACAGCGAGCTTTCTCCAAACGCTATATGCCCCAACAATATCTCTGAATCGAACATATTGAACCGCGCTGCTCCCTGATGGCCTTCTTCGACAAGCACTTTGAATATATCAGCTGTCAGTTCCGCTTCCGTTATTCCTTCCCTGAACAGCCGGGGCACTCGCTCTTCCAGCACCCTACTGTGTATGTCTCCGGCCTTTATCATCAACTCCAGTTCATAAGGGCTTTTGACCGACCGAACCGTTGCAATGACATGGTCCATCGCTTTCACGCTGTCAAACCCGAAATACTTCTGCATCCTGGCGCACATGCCATATGGAACGAAGTCCGCCTCGATGTGGACTGTCCCGGGCAGCCTGCCGAGCGCTGCCGCAGCATCCCTGTACGACCCCATCGGCCTTATGTCAGGGAACAGGGATTCATGCACCGCCCGTTCATAGCTTCTCCTGGCATAGTAAACCGCTTCTCCGTCCCTCGGTATGAACAGGATCCCTTCCTGCATCGTTCCCGTGAAATAGTACTGGTTTACCTTGCTTATGACGAGAGCCATTTCCCAACCTGGCTCTTTTTCATCCATGGCCGCCCTGAACCTGCGGAGCCTCTGCTCCAGTTCCGAAAACGGTACCTTTTTCATGCCATCATCCTTTTGAATCATACTCTGCAAAGCCACTACAACCTCCATTGTGTTTTTGTTTAGCAGAATGGTCTGAACATCAACCGGTTTGCCATTACTATATCAAAAAACAACAGCCTCCGGTAGAGGCGGCTCAACAAAATGCAGTAAAAACAAAGATTAAGCAAGTAGAACCGGCCAGGAAAATTGGCCGGGCGGAGAAGCTAGTTAGGAAATCGGCTGGGGAGATCAGCCAGGAAAATCGGTTAGGGAAATCGGCCAGTTAGATCAGTCAGGGAACTAGCCAGGGAGAGCAGTCAGGGAAATCGGCCAGGAAAGCCGGTCAGGGGCGTTGTTCCGTGTCAGCTGAACTAAAGGTCACTGTTCTGTGTCAGTTGGGTGTGAGTATTATACGGACACAACTCAGCATTAGACAAAATAAGTCGGGGTGACTGTACAAAATTTCCGTTTATGAGTGTTTTTTGCAGCGTTTTATTGCAAATCGTCCACATTTAGGAGACATAATATAGCTTTTTCTGCATTACGGACAACTAGACTGCACACACAAACGAAAATTTGGTACAGTCACCCTGATATTTCCCGGATTATTTCCCGAATGGCCGCAGAACAACCACAAACGCCACGCACACAGACGATTACAGCCACAGTACGTCAAAAATCAATTCGAGTCACAATACATCACGGATTAGCCACGATGTACTATGGATCGATCACGGTTGCCGTACGTCCGATACCTACAGCAAGCTCCGTCAGCCTTTCCCATGTCTGGCATCCGACAATACCGTCCGCATCAAGACCCTGGGCACGCTGGAACCTTATCACCGCATTCCGTGTTCCGCTTCCGAATATCCCGTCCAGGCCGGAACCGGTGTAACCCAGGGCATTCAGCGCATCCTGGAGCGTCAGTACATAGTTGTTCACGCTGCCGAAACGGACCAGCGGGTACCCGCCCGCTGCACAGGCCGGCGGAGTTTCGCGGGCATCGAAATGTACCCATGTCGGTGTCAGGTACGCAGGCTCCACATATGTCCACACGCCTGTCGCGGCAGCCGTATTGCGCAGTTGGTCGCGGGTCGTGCTGTCGAGGTTCTGCCCGACATCAAAGGACACCCCCGCATAGTGCTGGGACATGGCAGCATGGCCTCCCTCCCAAATGCGCTTGAAAGCAAAGCCCACATAGATGGGACGCCCCCATGCACTCCTTGTTATGTTAAAAGCTTCCATAGCCCGCCTCGTAGTCCACAGGGTATTCGCACGGGAACTGCCGCGGAATTCGTTGACCGTTAGCGTCCTTCCTATGTTGTACGGCATCGCGTCCGACTCGGCCAGTGTATAAAACTCCATTCCACCTGTCTGGTTGTTATATACATAAACGTTCGCCACAATAAGAAACCACCTTTTACATAATATGACCATTCATATATTATGCAAAAGGTGGTTCTGCTGTTAACTACCGCAGTATCGGTCCGGCCAAAACATCTGCGATTGGAGGGTAAGCCAGACCAGCATGTGCGGTTATAGCGTGTTATAATTCATACGCAACTTTGGCGCGCTATGATTCATACACAGCTATAGCACATCATGATTCATACGCAGCTATGGCGCATTATGATTCATACGTAGCTATGACACATCATGATTCATACACAGTTATGACACATTATTCTCCGTTTATGCTATGAAACTCTGCCCCTGACTGGCTAAGATGCATCACCACATGTCATATCCTTGAGTTCTGAGTTCTGTCCTCAAGCTCGGCAAGGTACTTTTTAGTCAGCTCCACGTCCGACAGTACGGGCACATATTTATTGCCGTATTTCTGCCGGGTTTCGTTGCCCTTGCCCGTGATCAGTATGACAGTGCCGGGCTCCGACGACAGGATCGCAGCCTTCACGGCCTCTTCCCTGTTATCGATCAGTTCACAGTTGTCGTTGTGCTGCCGCACATACTGCGCAATATCTTCGCTTATAGCCCTCGTGTCTTCAGGTCCCGGGTCTTCCGCAGTCAGGATGACCTTGTCGGAATGCTGTCCCGCCAGCAGCCCCAAATCCCTTCTGCGCACATATGCCTTGCCGCCGGGGCAGCCGAACACCGTCACTATCTTCATGCCTGGAAACTCAGTCTTAACTGTTTCATACAGCTTAAAAAAACTCAGCCTGTTGTGGGCATAATCAACTATCACTATCCTGTCCTGTGCTTTATTGGCAAAATACTCCATCCTGCCACTGGACCTTGCCCTGCGGAGGCCGGTATATATATGTTCCTCGGGTATTTTCAGCGTGTTAGCCACTGCAATTGCGGCAAGGGCATTCTCCACGTTGAACAGGCCGGGCATCGTCAGCATGAATTCCCTGTCGAATCGGTCACATCGCACCCTGAAATGCGTATCCATGCCGTTTTTCCT
>JAAZKL010000345.1 GCA_012799845.1 Clostridiaceae bacterium | reverse complement strand
CTGCCGGAGATGGAGATGCACACCACGGCCTACTGGGTAAGCCTGCCTGAGGGCATGCCTGCCATGTCCCAGGAGGAGCTGCAGAACGGCTTGCTCGGGCTTTCCAATGTGCTTGCAAATGCCGCGCCGATCTATCTCATGTGCAGCCCCGGCGACATTCGTGTCGTCCACCAGGTGCGGTCCACATTCACCCAGAGGCCTACAGTCTACATATATGACAACTACCCCGGAGGAGTAGGCTTCAGCGACAAGTTATACGAACTGCACGGGGAGTTGTTTGAAACTGCCGCCGCGATGGTGGAAGGGTGCGGCTGTGAATCGGGCTGCCCGTCATGTGTCGGGCCGCTTAATGAATTCACGGGCACCGACGATCCGAAGGGACTGACGCTCAGGCTCATAAAGCTGATCAGGCAGGAGGCATAGCAGTCGGATGGATCTCAGAAGCAAGCTGAACTTATACCGGCAGACATCGGGGACAAATCGGCAAACTACGGGGACGGATCAGCAGATGCAGGATGCCTGCCGACAGGAACCGGAGGTGATGCAGCATGCACCGGGTACGCCGCATCAGACGCCGGAGATACTGCAACAGGCACAGGATGCCTGCCGACAGGAACCGGAGGTGATGCAGCATGCACCGGGTACGCCGCATCAGACGCCGGAGATACTGCACCAGGAGCCGGGTACGCCGCATCAAACATCGGGTACATCAGTGCATCCGCAAAATGCAGGCGGCGGGCATGATACCGGTGCGCCGGACAAAGGGAAGAGCGCTGAAAAGCAGTGGACATTCGGCAGAGATGCTACGGAGTTTTTGCGGTCACTGGGGATAAGCATCGGACGCAACGCAGATGCCCCGGCAGGCGGACATGGAGTGGATCCTCCAACGGGTGGACGCGGCATGGACGCGCCGACAAGAAGGTATAACGCAGCCGCCCCGACAAGCAGATTTGGTTCGCATGCTCCAACGGGTAGATATGACTCGGATCCTCCAACGGGCGGATGCGGCATGGATGCTCTGACAGGAAGGTATAGCGCTGACTCCACGATAAACAGATATGACATGGCTGCTCCAACGGGCGGATATGACTCGTATGTTCCGGCGGGAAGCCGGGACATTGACGTCCTTATTCCCGGCACAGTATGGGAAAACGAGCATGGCTGTTGTTATGTCATCGAAGAGCGGTATTATCCCGGACACATCCATGGAGGCTGCAGGATCGGCTCTGCTGCTGAAATAAGCAGCCAAACTCTTTCACTGCTTGGCGGGCCGGACTGCGGCGGTCTGCAGGCCGACAGGCTGCTGTACCTGGATACGGAGACCACGGGACTTACCGGCGGGACCGGTACTGTTGCATTCCTTGTCGGGACCGGCTTTTTTGAAAACGATAGTTTTGTCATCAGGCAATACTTCATGCGCGATTATGATGAAGAGCCTGCGATGCTGGCTGAGCTGAAGGAGCTGATCTCAGGCCGGAAGGGCTTTGTTACGTTCAACGGGAAATGCTTCGACATAAACCTCCTTCAAGGCCGGTATATCTCCAACAGGATGAGGATGGATATTTCCGAAGTGCCCAATATAGATCTACTTTACCCTGCCAGGAGAGTATGGGGGCTGAAGCTTGAAAGCTGCCGGCTGGTGTCGCTGGAGGAAAACATCCTTGGCCATGTGAGGCACGATGACATACCAGGGGCGCTGATACCCGCCGTTTACTTCAATTACCTTGACGACAGGGACGCATCCGGAATAAAGAAAGTCATAGAGCACAACAAGCTTGATATATTATCCATGGTGTCGCTGCTGTACAGGCTTTCGGCCATGCTGCAGGATCCGCTGTACGAATCCGACGGCGGGCTCGAATTGCTTGGCCTCGGCAGGATTTTCGAGGTCAGCGGCAAAACGGAAGATATGGTGGAATGCCTTGAGGCATGCGCTGATTCCGGACGCTTCGATATAAAGCTGCAGGCGGTGAAGCGCCTGACCGGCATTTACAAAAGGGAAGGGCGTTATGACCGTGCCCTTGAACACTGGCAGGATATCGAATCGATTGGCTCAGGCTTCGACCTGTTCCACCTCATCGAGATGGCGAAATACTATGAGCACAGGGCAAAAGAACCGGAAAAGGCGCTGCAGGCAGTCGAAAAAGCATTCGAATTATGTCGCCGTGCCG
>JAAZKL010000344.1 GCA_012799845.1 Clostridiaceae bacterium | reverse complement strand
ATCTCCTTCGCTTTATTTCATTGGAGATTATTCCCATTTACACATTTGCCAATACATCCTCCTGGAATGAAGACAATCCCTGCTTATTCCTGGCGAAATATATCGGCTGATATTTATTCCACGCTCCACTTGAATATATTCACGAACCGCTGGCTTTCCTTGTAAAGGTCGTGTCATTCGGGCAGGCGGGCTGTACGGATGAACCTGGCGCCAAGCTCTTCAAACATCTTGCCCGAAAACCAAGTTTTCACACATCCTCATCTATCACCCACGAAACAAATCGTTCTACCAGCCTGAGTTTCTTCTGGCCGCAAAGTTTCAGCCTTTCGTTGATTTTGTTCCGCAGTTCTTCTTCCGCGTCCGAATATGAAACGCTGCCCAGGAGAAGATAATCCGGGGTCGTATCGATAGCTTCACAGATCTTAAGTAATGAATCGATGCTGGGGATCGAATAGCTGTTTTCTATATTCGATATGAAGTTGTTGCTGAGGCCTGCAGCTTCCGCCACATCTTCCTGCGTCAGGTTGAGCACCTTCCTGCGCTTCGCGATCCTTTTTCCGAGATCTCTGTAGTCTATACTCATCCATTACCACCCTGTTTTACTGTAACATGTAATATTTATCAAAATAACCAACCAAAAGGGTAAATATACACTTGTAATTGGTTGACGTGTAAGTTAAAATGAATAAGTACCCTTACAGTAATAGTGTAATCAATGCCAGGTGAGAGAAATGATGAATATAGGTATTTGTGATGATTTCCCCGTCAATTGCGAGGTCATAGAAGCAGCCATCCTGCAATATGGAGAGAAAAACAATACCACGTTCAACATTCGGAAATTCAACAGCGGAGAAGAGCTCATCGACCTGATCAGCAAAGAGGATATCAGCTTTGACCTTCTTTTTCTTGACTATTGTATGAAAGAGCTCACTGGGCTAGAAACCGCAAAAAAGGTTCGCCAGTTGGAACTTGCCGGATGTAAATCCGCTTGCAGCATCGTTTTTGTAACATCGATGGACAATACATATGAGCTGATGTCTGTAGGTCCGCTGCGGGTCATCCGCAAACCGGTAAACCCGGTGCTTATAAACAAAATACTTACCCGCGTCCTGTCCGGAAAAGAGAGGCATGGACAAAATATCCATAAGCCTGCCGATATCCTGCGGCGCCGAAGATAAGCGAGCCTGGAGTGAAGACCGGGTATTCGGCGCTTGTGGGTCAGTATGATAGAATTTTTTCGTTGAAACATGTATAATTAAATAATAGAAGAGCGAAGCATGTAACTCCATTGTGTGATGAAGGTATTTTTATGAAAACGATACTTAGCCTTTATCTGGTACTTGCGGTTGCGTTAGCCCAGTTTTTCGCCGCTTATTTTTTTTCAAAGGGCAGAAGCAGCTATCGAAAGGCGTTCTCTGCCATGGTTTTATGTGTAAGCATTTACCTGTTCGGGTTCCTGCAGATCATTAACAGCAATGATCTGCAGGATATGATTTTCTGGAACCAGTTTCAGTATTTTGGGCTGCCCTTCATTTCTGTTTTGTGGCTGATGGTAGCTCTTCTTTATACCAGGACCATCTATTCCCTGAAACCCCGGATCGTATTCCTGCTTTTTGCCGTGCCGGCATTGACCTTTATTATACGGCTCACCAATTCATGGCACCATCTTTTCTACACGAAATGGGATATGAGGATGTACTATGGATACTATACTTTGTATATGGAAAGAGGTTTCTGGTACTATGTCAACATTACTTATACGATACTGTGCATGCTTCTGACCGTTATCATTTACTTCATTGGATACCTGAAGGACAAGATCGGCTTTACCAAGTCCCACTTTCTGATTTTCTTGTTCGCTTCGCTGCTGCCTCTTATCGGTATAGTGCTGATACTTTTCATCTTTGATGAACGCAGCATCGACTATTCCGCCTTAATAATGCCTGTTTCCCTGCTTACTATTGGCTACGGTATTTTGAAATATGACTTTCTGGAAATAAGGACCCTGGCCAGGGAAACGATCTTTGAGAACAACTTTGCCGGCATGGTAGTCCTGGGCCCGGGAAAAAGAATAATAGATTACAATAAGGCGGCTGAGAAGTTTTTTGAATCAATAAACATTTCGTTGAAAAACTGCCCGATAGATCAGCTCCTCGCTCATGAACAAGAACTGCTGGAGATTTTTGAAAGCGAGGCCAGCCGTGATTTTTCCCTGGTGATAGACGGGGAAGAGAGGTTTTTTGAAATCGACGCGGTGCAATTGGGTGATACACATGACGGAAACACGAGAATGCTCAAATCCATACGTGATGTTACAGAAGAAAGAAAAATCCAGGAGAAGCTGAAGTTCCTGGCCACCACAGATACCCTGAGCGGCCTCTGCAACCGGGCGGAATTCATGGATCTGGCCCAAAGGGAGTTCGTTTTGGCCCAAAAGAGCAATGAGGAACTGGCATTGCTGCTCATGGACCTGGACAATTTCAAGGTCATCAACGATACCTTCGGCCATGCGGCGGGGGATGAGATCATACGTGAAATGGGAAGCATTATATTGAACAGTTTCCGAAAATCCGATATTTCCGGGCGCATTGGAGGAGAAGAATTTGCAGTGATTTTGAAGAATACTTCATTGGATGAAGCGAAAATGGCAGCGGAGAAGGTTCGGAAGATCATTGCCCGGAGAAAAGTGATTTACGGGGACCAGGAAATACGTTTGACTGTAAGTATCGGAGTAGCAGCAATAAGAGGCGGCACTAAAGATATCAAAGATATCGAAGATTTTCTGAAAATGGCGGATGATGCCCTGTACAAGGCAAAGGCAGGCGGGCGGAATGCTGTTGTAACCTTGGGATCCGGGACAGAATAACGGGGGTGTATTGGAATGGGGCGTATGAAATAATCAGGCTGAAACCCGAAGACTACCGCAAATGTACGAACATCTGGGACATGGAGAAGGATCCCGAAAGGACGAAGAGATGGTATGACCAACTGGTAAGCGGGAACAGGGTCACGTTCGTTTACACCGGGAACGGCGAGTTTATCGGCGAGGGTTCCCTGGTCTTTGAAATCAATGATCCTGATTACACGATCCCCGGCAGGCGGATCTACCTATCCCGGCTGATTGTCAAAAATGGACACCGGGGCCGCGGCATAGGCGGCATTATTGTGGATTACCTGGTCGACTACGCAAAACGGCTCGGATACAGGGAAATGTCCATCGGGGTCGACATAGACAACGTGGTTGCAAGACACCTGTATGAGAAGAAGGGCTTCACGGATGTGATTTTCGAGGGGGAAGACGAAGCCGGCAGGTATGTGAAGTTGCTGAAAAAGCTGTGACGGGGGAAAGGCATATGGATTATGAGTTGAAAAAACTTGCTGTTAGCGATGGTATGGATATTTACGAGATGCTGCAGGAGATTCCCGGGAATGAAGCCGGTGCTGTCAATGCTGTGAAAGGAAGCACATTTGATGAATTTAAACAATGGCTGATCCGCAGTGATTCTTTATCCAAGGCGAAGGGTTTAATAGACGGCTGGAAGGTTCCCACGACTGTTTATTGGCTGTATGTGGACGGGTACCCGGTCGGGTTTGGCAAGCTGAGGCACTTTTTGACAAACCAGTTGAGGATAGAAGGCGGCCATATCGGATATGCCATCCGGCCAAGTCAGCGCAATAAGGGATATGGCACGGTTTTGCTGAAAATGATGATCGAGGAAGCAAGGAAAATGAATATTGACAGGGTATTGCTAACAATAAGGAACAACAATGCTGCATCGATCAATGTCGCTCTTAATAACAACGGGAAAATTGAAAGAGTATGCGAAGAAAGGCATTATATCTGGATCGATTGCTGACCTCGGAGGCGTGTATATGATTCGCAGAATGGATACCCGGATTATATTGCTTGATGATCCGTCATCGCCATACATAAGCAGGATCCATTCCATACAAAAAGAACTGGTACCGGAATACACTGACTGGAATCCGTATAACAAGGCGCGGATAAGGACTGACGAGAAAGGAAGGCCCTGCGCAGAGATATACATGGGGTTCTGCGACAGTGTGCTGGCGGGATTTATGCGGGTGAGATACATATATTACTAGTATTCGACAAAGACGGCAGGGTGGTTTGGACAAGGATATAAAAACACTGCAAAATCATAAACTATAATAATCAAAACCAAATAGCATAAACAATCTGGGGGGTCTAATATGGATCCGGGCAAAACCAAAATCAACAAGAAGGTCTGGTATCTGTCAGGTCTTGTGCTATTGGTGCTCATTGCTGCGCTGGCGTTCAACTTCATTTTTCCCGCATCTGCGGCCCTGGGCGATGAGCAGATCAGCGAACTGAGGTCAAAGTACCCGGTATATGAAGGGAGTCCGCCTCTTGCAGTTATGAGAGAAAGAGGACTGAAAGAAATGCTGAGCCTGTGCGATGCCGTCATCCTGGGAGAAGTGACGGAAGCATTGCCGGAATACAGTGTAGTTCTGGTAGAAGGTAACGATACGCCCGAGGGAAAGATTTACGAAAAAGGTGAACAGCTTGGCCTGCAAATGCAAAATACTGCGTCGTTTATGCAATACAGGGTGAAGGTTGCCGAGGTCATTTCAGCAAAAAGCTCCGGCCAGGGAGAGGGTGACGACGGACAGGAAGCGGACATAAAAAGCCAGGCAGAGAAAACCAGTGAACAGGCAGAGAGCATCAGCGGTCAGGCGGAAAGCATAAGCGACGACATCATTATTGCAGTGAATTCTCAACTCAGGGGCTACATGCCTGAACCGGAAGCTGGGATGAGGATAGTGACGCCGGTCAAAAAGGGAGATGGCAAACACGATGGGAAATACTTCTATTCCAGGGTCGGCTTTTATTACGTCACCGATGACGGGTTCGTGCTGTCCGCCTATGTCGAGGATGAAGACAATAGATTCACCGGCAGGACTTTGGAATATCTGAAGCGAAAAATAAAAGGAATGATGTAAAGAAAGGATCTCGTCAAATGAAATTTAAGAAGAGTTATTTGATCGACTTGTCGATCCTGCTTGTGCCGTTGATAATAATGATCATAGTAACGCCTTACCTGCCTGAGAAGGTACCTATCCAGTGGAATCTCAGCGGCGGAGTGAACAGGACTGTTGACAGGGGATACGCGTTCCTCCTGGGGCTGATACCTTTT
>JAAZKL010000343.1 GCA_012799845.1 Clostridiaceae bacterium | reverse complement strand
GGCTGCTTTTTTATCATTTCCTGACTTATCGAAATTTCTGCTGCTGTTTTCGTAAAAGTGGATTGAAAAAGTGCTAAAACATGCCGAAAACCCGCTAAAATAGCGGGTTTTCGGACAGTCTGTGGCAGGGGAGACAGGACTCGAACCTGCAGCCGACGGTTTTGGAGACCGCTACTCTACCAATTGAGCTACTCCCCTAAATCTTCTCACAGCCTGTTCATATCTCCGAACAGGACTTTTATATTCTACAATATTTAACAGACTCGTGTCAATGGTGTAAATCAAATTAACTGTGGAAAATCCTTCAAGCTGTATGTTATTATAATACGAGATAAAATGTGATTTCAGCCTGAAGTCGGCTGGAGGATAAACAATATCCGGTTATGGATTGGAGAGATGGACATGGGTATCAAAATAGGCTTTATAGGCACAGGCAACATGGGCGCGTCGATACTGAAAGGAATCATTCGTTCGGGCTTTGCAGGACCGGAGGATATATACGTTTTCGATGCCGACAAAGGCAGAATGGAGGCGCTGGCGGAGGAAACAGGCGTGGCTGCCTGCTGTGACAATGCGGAGCTTGTAAGGATGAGCGATTACATCATACTGGCGGTCAAACCTGCAGTTGTGCCGCAGGTCCTGTCGGAAGTGAAAGGCAGTTTCACGGATACTAAAGTGCTTGTTTCCATAGCTGCGGGCATAAGTATCGATATGCTGAAAAAGCATGCCGACCGCAGCATAAAGATAGTCAGGACGATGCCGAACCTTCCGCTGATGGCAGGCGAAGGCATGACGGTGATAAGCTTTGGCGAAAATATCAGTGAAGAGGAAAAAAAGGTCGTAAAGGATCTTTTCAGGGGTTCCGGAGAAGCGGAGGAACTGGATGAGAAGCTGATGAACGCAGTTATTGCGCTTACCGGCAGCAGCCCTGCGTATATTTTCATGATGATAGAAGCTATGGCTGACGGAGCAGTTCAGCAGGGAATACCCAGAAAAACAGCATACAGGCTGGCGGCGCAGACCGTACTGGGGTCGGCGAAGATGGTGCTTGAGACAGGCCTGCACCCGGCTGAACTGAAAGACCAGGTCTGCTCTCCCGGAGGTACCACGATAGAGGCTGTGGAAGCGCTTGAAAAACACGGATTCAGAAACGCGGTGATGAGTGCGATGAAGGCTTGTACAGCCAGGGCTCTTGAAATAGGCCGCAGCCTTGAAAGCAGGTAATGAAAAATGACGGATAAAAAGAAAAATGTGAAGATATATACGGACGGCGCCTGTTCAGGAAACCCGGGGAAAGGCGGCTGGGCAGCCATCCTGTTGTATGGGGGGCATGAAAAGGTAATAACGGGCTACGATCCTGATACTACAAACAACAGAATGGAACTCACCGCTGCCATCGAAGGCCTGAAGGCTCTCAAATACCCGTGTTCGGTCGAACTTTATTCTGACAGCTCATATCTTGTGGATGCGTTCAATAATGGCTGGATAGCCGGATGGAAGCTGAACGGCTGG
>JAAZKL010000037.1 GCA_012799845.1 Clostridiaceae bacterium | reverse complement strand
CAGACAGGCCGCAGTCCAGGCTCGACAGGAACCTGGAAAACGGGATGGGTATTGCTGTTGGCAGGCTGCGCGAAGACAATCTGTTCGACTATAAGTTCACCTGTCTGTCTCATAACACTATCAGAGGTGCTGCCGGCGGCGGCATACTGATGGCTGAATTGCTCAAAGCCGAAGGTTGGCTGTAGTGTACTGAGAACTATATTATAGGAGGTCGGAAAATATGAAAAAGTGCGTTTTCACCGGATCCGGTGTAGCTATCGTCACCCCCTTCACAGATGACGGAATAGATTTCGATAAACTCGGCGAACTCATTGAGTTCCAGATAAAAGAAAAAACCGACGCGATCATAATATGCGGGACTACCGGCGAGGCTTCGACCATGTCGGATGACGAACACGTCGAAGCTATCGCGTATGCAGTCAGGAAATCTAACGGCAGGGTGCCCGTCATAGCAGGTACCGGCAGTAATGATACGAAATATGCCGTCTGGCTTAGCAAACAGGCCGAAGAATCCGGCGCTGACGCGATACTGACCGTAACGCCATATTACAATAAAACCACACAGGAAGGTTTGTACCAGCATTTCAGGGCAGTCGCCGAAAGTGTAAATATACCCGTGATTCTGTACAACGTACCGTCGAGGACCAACCTGAACATAGACCCTGATACTGTACAACGCCTTTCTGAGATAGACAACATCGTCGCAATAAAGGAATGCAACCTTAACCAGGCCGGGGAGATCATAAACCGCTGCGGCGAAGATTTCACAGTATATTCCGGAGAGGACGGCCTCGTACTGCCGATGCTTTCACTCGGCGGAAAAGGCGTCATATCCGTCATGGCGAACATAATCCCCCGGGACACGCATGACATGGTGGCATCATACCTGTCAGGCGACCTGGAAAGCAGCAGGAAGATACAGCTCAAAACACTCGAGCTTGTAAAGGCGCTTTTTATAGAGGTCAGCCCGATACCTGTCAAGGAAGCAATGAACCTTATGGGGATGAACATCGGAAAGTGCCGCATGCCGCTTGTGGATATGAGCGGCAAAAACAGGGAGATACTTAAAAGAGCAATGCAGAATTACGGTCTGATATAAAATATAAAGGATGTGTACGCTTTGATAAAAATTCTTTTATGCGGCTGCAATGGAAAAATGGGACAGGTAATAACAAAAGCTGCGGAACAGCAGGATGATCTGAAGATAGTTGCCGGGTATGACATTGCCGACAGCGGCAGGAACCCATACCCGGTATATACAGATCTGGGCAGATGCAATGTCAGGCCTGACGTGCTGATCGATTTTTCAAATCCTGCTTCGCTTGAATCACTTCTTTCCTATGCATCATCGAACGGGATACCTGCAGTCATTGCCACGACAGGCCTGTCCCAGGTACAGATCAGGATGCTGAGAAACGCGTCGGGAAGGATACCCGTATTTTTCTCAGCAAACATGTCACTCGGTATAAACCTTTTGATCGAACTGGTCACAAAGACCGCAAAACTGCTGGAATCAAGCTTCGATATAGAGATAATCGAAAAGCACCACAACCTCAAGATAGACGCTCCAAGCGGGACGGCGCTCGCCATAGCCGATGCCGTCAATTCTGTGCTCGAACAGAAGCAGGAATACGTATATGACAGGCATTCCCGCAGAAAGAAAAGAAGCAGGAACGAAATAGGCATCCATGCCGTCCGCGGCGGGACCATCGTCGGTGAACATTCTGTTATATTCGCCGGCAATGATGAGATGATCGAGATCAGCCACACCGCGCTGTCAAAAGAGATATTCGCCGTCGGCGCACTCAGGGCCGCAAGATTCATACTTGGCAAAAAACCGGGTATGTATGATATGAGTGACCTGGTCAGCCAGGAATAAAATGCTGTCATCAATATCCTGTCATGGCGGAAACGGAGGTGTTTATATGTCAGACAGGCCCGTATCGGATATCAGCGTATCCTACAATGTCGCACTGGTCACGATCAGCAAACTCCCATGCGACACAAGACTGCTGTCGGATATATTCAATGCGGTGGCGCGAAAGAACATTAACATCGATATGATCAGTCAGTCCCCGCCGTACAGAGGCAGCACCGCTATCTCCTTCAGCCTTGCGGCAGAAAGGCTGGTGGACGCGCTTGGCGTACTTAACGAGTTCAAAAGTAATGTGAAAGAGCTCAGGGTCGAAGTGGACGCTGACAACACCAAGCTGCAGGTCTATGGAGAAGGCATGCGGAACATGCCTGGCGTTGCAGCCCGCATTTTCTCGCTTCTGGCTGATGAGGACGTGGAGATCAAGATGGTCACCACATCCGAAACAGATATATCGTACCTGATCTATGAAAAAGATGTGGACAGGGCGATAAACGCCATTTCAAAGGAATATGGGCTTTGACCGGGGGGGCTCAGAAATACCTCCTGATGCCGTCATCTCCCACAATACCTGAGCCCGTCCCCTGCCCGGGATCTGATGCCCGTTCTTCGTCACGGGCTTTTTTGATTTCGCCGTCGTCCGGCCCCTCATCTTCACTCATGTCTTCATCTTCTCCATCCGCGTCATCTTCATCGTCATCTTCATCCCCGTCATCGTCGTCATCCTCTTCGAGTTGTGACAGGATGTACTTTTTAAGCTTCGGATAGGCATAATAATTCGTGATGAAACCGGTCAGGCTGAATATCAGCAATAAGTACGGAATGAATCCGATCAGGGTAAAGAACGGAATGACCAGTCCGAATGAAAGAAAAACTATGAACGCGACCAACAGCAGTATCCCCATATTGGGTAAGAATTTGATGACGGCAAATATCAGTGAATTTTTGTACAGCTGTTTCAGTGAAAGCTCAAATGTGACCATAAGCGGATAGATGTAGATGTTCATGCAGGCAAATACCATCAGCAGCATGAACATGACGGTCAGGCCGACCAGTCCGACTATTTCAGGTATCTGACCTATATCGATAAGGATCCAGTATGCCTGTATGGATTTGATCGTCATGAACGTTACAAAGAAGTTGATAGTGCTGACGATCAGGCTCTGTTTCAGATTCGTTTTCGCGGCGTCCTTGAAATCGCCCCAGATAAACGCATGCTCTTCCCGCGAATAATTCCTCAGGATATATGTGAAGCCGGCCTGGGCAGGTCCGGTAGTTATCATCGGGACACACATCATCACAGTGAGCAGGATGAATTTCATCATCAGATCATTGAACATGCTGTCCGGATTTTGCACCGCATCAGGGAATATATTCGGGAAAAATGTGATCATTACTAACAATCCTGCCAGGACAGCAGGCAGATTGAACAGCAAAAACATCAGGTTTATCTTAACAAAATTCCAGAACTTCCTTTGCAGTATCTCAAAGAAAACTATGATCGGCGGTTTGGGAGGCGCATCCTTCGGCACCCCCGGGCCTGGTCTGGTATAGTCGAAAAATCCGAAAAAGCCTGCCATCTTTTTACCCTCGCTTTATATGTTTTGCCTGGTATCAAATAGACTATAACTAATTCTATCAATAGCAGCTACATAATTCAATACATACGGTATACGTTTACCTGGTATTTATCGGGCAGCGCATTATTTTCACCCAAAAGTATTGACACTGCATGCTTATGTTAGTATAATATTTTTTGTCGGTCCGGACCGGGACAAATACGCGGTCGTGGCGGAACTGGCAGACGCGTACGTTTGAGGGGCGTATGGGAGACCGTATGGGTTCAAGTCCCATCGACCGCACCACAGACTGTCCGAAAACCCACTATTTTAGCGGGTTTTCGGCATGTTTTAGCACTTTTTCAATCCACTTTTACGAAAACAGCAGCAGAAATTTCGATAAGTCAGGAAATGATAAAAAAGCAGCCTACATGGCTGCT
>JAAZKL010000342.1 GCA_012799845.1 Clostridiaceae bacterium | reverse complement strand
TCCTGTTCCAATCCCTCTTCGCCGCCGCATTCAACAGCACTCTGCTTGCCGTACAGTATGGTGTCATGCCTCAATTCAGCCCAGCTTGCCAGTGCGGTATTAAGCGACTTGTCCTGCCAGGCCTGGCCTGTCATGAATGACGGATACCCTTTCCCGAAAGTTCCGGTCAGTGTTTTCAGCACCCAGAGCCATCCGTAATACATATTGGACCGCCATTTTTCTTCGGGCAGTGAACCGAATTTCTCTTTTACCTCTCTGAATTTTTCCGGGTATAGCTTCCACCTGCCGACAACATTATATACATTCGTCAGGAGGTCGTAAGCCCTGTCTGATCCCAGGACGCCCATTACATCCAGTCCCTTGGGGAAAAGCCTGTCGCCGCCGCACAGTTCCTGCAGTATTTCCGAATCAGGAATGTATCTCTGTCCCATGAACCTGAACTGCTGGCCTTCCTGGGGCTGTATCAGCGGACGCGGCAGCTTTTTCGCCTCATCCAGGAACCTGTTAAGCTTTGTCCTGTCCGCAAATGTCTCCGGATCAGGATTCCGGCCATAGCACTTGACTATCAGTTCCTTATAGTGGTATACGGTCAGATCGTCAGCGCTTCCAACATAGAATACAGTCGGATCGTATATGTTTTCCCACAGGTCGATATCCGAAACGCGGTCCATTTTTTCAGTCACGGTAAGATTTGTGTCTTCGCCTGTATTTATGCTTTCGTTTCCTTCCTCATTTTTACCTTTACCTGCGGATCCGCTTCCGACATCGGCGTAACCTCCACCTGCAGCAGCGGCTGCATCCGTAGTTTTATCCCCGTCTGCGGACTCACCTTGATCTGCAGCAACGGTCACGTCTACGGACCCGCTTCCGCCTGCAGCATCAGCCTCGGTATCAACAACAGTTTTGACTGAAGTTCCGCCCATGTCTGCTGTTTTGCTTCCGCCCACGATCTCGCCCGTGTCAGCAGCTCCGTCACCGTTATCTTCTCCGTCCGTAAACAGGCTGTATGTGATCAGCAACGCCTGAAGCGTATCCTGCACTGCCGCTTCCTCCGACAAGGCGGATTCGGATAACGGGAACGGGTATAAACCGTACCACATCATTGCTTTAAAGTATCTTCCCAGGTCATCGTTCCTGGTATAATGGCCCCTGACAGTGAACTGGGTGTAATCAGCAATTCCGGAGTCGGACGGCCTGCCGGGACCATTCGGGTCCGATATGCTTCTGAACTCAGCTTCAGCTATTTTTCGTGCTTCATCTGGCACTCCGGGAGGCAGTTCCTTTCCCAGTACCATCTGTGCAACTGAAAAATAAGCAGTATTCTTCAGCGCAGCCTCTTTGACCTCCGGGTCCCTGATCGCGTCGTAAAGGACCAGGGACTTCCTGAGCATGCTGTCCGTCAACTTTTCCAGGTCTTTGAGCAGGTATTCGTATTCCAGCATTCGAAGAGAATAGTTGTAGAATACGTGATATGCCTGAAGAACAGAATCGACAGTAATAAAACTGGGGATCTCCAGGTAATCGTTTTCCTCGTATACATAAAACAGTTGCTCATCATCGGACGGGACAACTACAAACCCGTTCTCGGACAACATCTTCAACTGTTTCTCGGAAAAGCCGCCAAAACGTGAAGCATTCTCCACATTGGACAGGTCAGGTTTTACCTTGTATTGGGGAACCTTTGCCTCATATTTGACAGGCTTCCAATCAACATCTATGTATTTTCTTGCCCTGTCAGAGGCAAAAAACGAATCTGGCGGGTCGAGCACCTTTCCCGCTGCCGTATTGCCTCCTCCCGACGTCACCTGTTTCCCGGTGCCGCCTGATGCCTGGCGATCTTCGCTGCCGTTTCCGGTCTGCTGTCCACTGCTTCCGCCTGATGCCTGCCGGTCTTCTCTGCCGTCCTCTGTTTCCTGTCCCTTGCTTCCGGCTCCGGTCTGCTGCTCCCCGCCATCTGGCGCCTGGGTCCCGCTGCCATCCTTCCCTGCGGCGTCACCCTGCGATGAACTGTCATTGCCAAGCCTGTAGGATGGGATTATCACAGGGCCATCGCTGCCTGCGCTGTCTCCAGTGTCCTTCTGTCCGGCCCCGCTTTTCCCATCCGGCTCATTGAGCAAAGCGCCTCCGGGGCCCTCACATGATGTGAACACCACGGCTGAAGCAAACAGCATCAACACCGCAAGTATGACAGATAAAGCTGAAAATGTCCGTTTTCCTAACAATTCCGATCCACCGCTTTCATATATTATCAGTATAACTGTGAATGAGCATATCATCGTCAAGACGCAGAACGATGCGCCTCTCATGACCTTCTTCCAGAACCAGCGCCTCTATGGCCTCCGGTCCGCCATCCTCAGACCCGATTTCTGCGATGCTGAGGATATCATCCGTTCCGTCCATATCCAGGTCAGATATGCAATGGCTTATGACAACAGTCCCTTCGTCTCCGGTCTCATACCGGCACAATTTTTTATATTGCAGATCGAATATTTCTGCGAAATCACCGTCAGGGCAGAGAAGGTAAGTTTGTCCGCCTGCCTCAATTTCATGGTATGCACCAGCGATCTCTCGTGCATCGTTCGGCGCGGAAAGAAACATCCCGGCGCACAGGCACGCCGCTGACAGCAAAAATATCAAAAGTGATCGGATTTTTGCCTTCCTGGTACACATAACACTATCCTGACATATTTATATTTTTTATACGTATTACCTATTAGACATATTGCACTGGCAATATGTTCCATGATCTGTCGGATATCGTAAATTGCCGTGCCGCCTAGCGGAAGAGGTACCACAGTATGCCGGCCAGCGAGAGGGCTCCCAGGACCAGTATGGACCTGTTGAACCTGTCCGTTTTCCTTTTGTGCCTTGCCATATTGAATATGAAGCCGATGACACAGACGGCAAAATTCAGCACAAGGATGATGAACACGTAAAGAAGGACGTTTTCATCCCAATAGTCCCTTATCGATATATTGAACTGGCGGTCAAAGAATGTCGCGATTTCAGGCCGGGCAGTCTCAACGAAAATCAGCGCCGCGACGAAGAGCAGCCAACTAATGCCGGCAGTCCACCACACGGCCTTTACCACGGCATCGGGACCTTTCCGCCTTTCCGTCAGTCTTTTCTCCGGTTGTGCCATATTACCACCCAACTTTATTATACCAAGCCTGTTATGGAAATCAACGAACAAACAGTTTCTGATCCACAGTCCCGGTTCACGCCCGGAACAGCCATGAAAAAAACCGACCGTACAAACCACCCGGTCCGTACGGTCAGTCTTGATGCTCAAAGTCAATTTATGGAATGATCTCCATCACTTTAGCGGCATGTTGGCTTTATCCCTGAATCCTCCTATAAGGATGACTATAAAATCGATAAGCGCACCTACTCCACACAGGCCACCTGTCAGCAGCCAGAGTACCCCTGTGCCGATCTTGCCTACATAGAACCTGTGCACTCCGAAAACACCAAAGAAAAAGCACAGCAATGCTGCCACGAGCTTGCTCTTGTACGGATAAGCCATACCGCCTGCGGTATTGTTATTTGTATTCATATTGGTGTTGGCATTGTTGATAACAATGTTCGGGCTCACACTTTTTGAAGCAGCCACCTCTTCTTTCGCCTCTTTCAGCGCCTTGCCCACATCAGACTTGCAGTACAGTTTTCCATCCGCCTCGACCAGGCAGTCGCTGCAGAACAATTTGCCACAGTATACACAAGCGCCATCAACTTCTCTTTCAGGATGATTTATGCACTTCAATACGCCCACCTCCAAGCTTTATTGACATAATTATATATCATAACTCAATTGTCTACAACTTAGAACTTATATGTGTTTATTGCCATCCTGCTGTTTTGACTGAAAAAGCTGTTTACATAATAAAGCCTGGTACTGTGGTATCCGGTTTTGCAAATAGATATAGAGCTCCCCCGTATATCCGGCATTCCTTGACAATGGCGCCGGCGGTTTGCTAAACTATAGCAAATCCGGAAATTGAAGATAAAGGATTTGATAGCCATGCTGTTAAGTAAGCTTCTTGGCGAAAGGTTCAAGGAAAAACCGGCCGACGCGTCACTGGCAAGCCACATTTTCCTGCTTCGGGGCGGGTATGTAAGGCAGGTGGCCAATGGCATCTATTCCATGCTTCTGCCTGCAAAGAGGATCGCCGCCAAAATCGAAGCGATCATCAGGGAAGAAATGGACAATATAGGCGGACAGGAAGTACTGTTCCCCGTCGTCCTGCCGTCCGAACTCTGGATGGAGTCGGGCCGCTATGAAAGCGTTGGCAGCGAGCTTGCAAGATTCAAAGACAGGACCGGCCATGACATGCTGCTGGGCATGACCCACGAGGAAGCGGCGGTCCACCTTGCAAGAAGCGAGGCAAGATCATGGACCAGGTATCCTTTCATGATATACCAGATACAGACGAAGTTCAGAGATGAACCCAGATCAAGGGGCGGCCTTATAAGAGTGCGCGAGTTCACAATGAAGGATGCGTATTCGTTCCATACCTCGCAGGAGGACCTGAAGCGATACTACCAGGTCGTGCTTGAGGCCTACCACAGGATATTTGAGCGCGTCGGCCTCCCCCAGGTGGTGGCGGTAAGTTCCGACAGCGGCATGATGGGCGGGAAGGTCTCCCATGAATTCATGCTCCTTACCGAAGCAGGAGAGGACACCATCGTAGTCTGCGAAAACTGCGGTTACAAAGCCAACGCAGAGGTGGCCGTATCGCATGTCGGCCATGTCCCGGCAGAGGAACAGCCCCTCGAGGAGGTCCATACGCCAGGCATCGAAGATATCGATTCACTGGCCGGATTTTTTGACACTACACCGGACAGGCTGATGAAGGCCGCGGTCTTTGCTGTAAAGGACAGCAGAAAACCGCTGGTCGTATTTATACGCGGCGACCTGCAGGTCAACGAGGCCAAGCTGAGGAATGCC
>JAAZKL010000341.1 GCA_012799845.1 Clostridiaceae bacterium | reverse complement strand
ATTCGATATATTGCTGAATGAGCTTGTAGGTAACACGGTCTGGCTTGGTTTCTCTGTCCTCACTATAGTCCATTTTTATACTGATAAAATCGTCAGGTTTTTTGTGGGACAATAGAACAACCGTCTCAACGTGTTCAGTCCATGGGAACAGGTCCACAGGCTGGACTTCGCTTAAGCCGTAACCATTTGCAGCGAGATGTTTCAAATCCCTCGCCAATGTAGATGGATTGCAGGATACATAGACGATCCGTTTTGGCTGCATTTTCACCATCGTCTCCAGGAGTGCCGAATCGCAACCTTTCCGGGGCGGATCCACGACAACGACATCTGCCCTGGTACCCTTCCCATATAACCGGGGCACGATTTCTTCAGCAGCGCCGCAATAGAACTCCGCGTTGGTAATATTGTTCACCTTTGCGTTTTTGATTGCTGCATCAACGGCTTCAGGCACTATTTCAACACCTATCACCTTACCTGCTTTTTCAGCAAGGAACAATGAAATAGTACCGATGCCGCAATACAGGTCGAATACGGTCTCAGTTCCCGTAAGTCCCGCAAATTCCACGGCTTTCTCATACAGTACAACTGTCTGCACGGGGTTCACCTGGTAAAATGACAGCGGCGAAATATGGAATGTCAGATGACCGAGCCTGTCGACCAGCGTATCGCTCCCATATACAGTTTTGACGGTATCACCAAGTATCACATTATCCCTTCGCCTGTTGATGTTCAGAATTATGCTCTTAACTTCCGGGATTTCCCCGGTAATCTTTTGGACAAGCTTGTCAAGGCCAGGTACTTCTTCTCTTGTGACAACCAGGATGACCATGACATCCCCTGTTGAGAAGGAGATACGGGTTACAATGTGGCGGAGGATCCCTTCCCCCGTTTCTTCATTGTAAACAGGGGTTTTCAGCCCTTTTACAGCGTCCATGACCGTATTCCTTACCTTTTCGCTGCCGGCATGCTGTATCCCGCAGCTCCCGGAATCTATAATGGTATGGCTGCGCCTTGCGTAAAAGCCGGCTATTGGCCCGCTGTCACCCATACCTGCCGGGTATTGGGCTTTGTTCCTGTAATTCATCGGGTTATTCATTCCGATGACCGGGTTGACATGGATCCCTTTGAATCCACCTATCCTTTCCAGGTTATCGGCCACGACCCTGTGCTTGAACTTAAGCTGCATATCATATGTCATATGCTGCAGGCTGCAGCCGCCGCATCTCTTGTACACCGGGCAGAACGGCTCCCGACGTCCGGGGCTTACAGAAAGCCATTCTTCCACCCTTGCCACGGCATAGTTTTTAGCGGTCTTGATTATCTTAGCAATGACTCTTTCCCCTTCAACTGCGCCCTGTACAAAAACTGCCATGTCATTTACTTTTCCGACTCCCATGGCTTCATGGGTCATCCCTGTGATTTCGATTTCGTATATATTGTTCTTTTTCATGAGCCAACCTCTTTATCAACTTTTTAGCCCGTCTTACTTCACAAAGTTTGCTTTCATGCCGGACAGTGCCCGTTCATGCCTGTTTGCTCAATTTTGCCTCCGCCTTTGCGGAACTCCTTTTGTACATCCAGATCAGGATAATGCCGGGAATGACATACCCAATCAATGTCAAAAACCCATGCGAAATTTGAACCATCGGTCCGGAGAATCCTGCTGCTGTTTTCATCGGTGACAACCAGGGAGACATCTGAACAGCCAACAGGCAAACAAGCGCTGCCTGCATCCATATGTTTTCACCACGGCGTTTATGCCTGATCCAGGCATAAACCAGCAGTACGAACATGAACACGATTTCAAGAACCCATGCCCAGATGCCGAGTTTTTCCCACAGCCCGAAGCCCAACTTTATTTTTGAATATGGATAGAGTGCCAGATCTGCATTGTGTACCGGAAGGTCCAGCAAAAAATGCGAAAAGGAAGCAATTGCCGCTACAATGCCGATTTTTTTATTCTTCTGATAAAACCGCCAGCATATCAGACCCCACAGCAAAGACCAGAAAATTGCCATTACCAGTGAATGATCCCAGTCAATAAATGTCAGTTCAAAAAACAGGTTCGGTGATGCTTTCGGATTAGGCGTCACCTTGTTTGCCCCGGTCATTACCGTTACTCCGTATATTATGTCAAGAACTCCAGTCCCGATCATGATCGGAGCGGCCGGGACTTCGGGTTCTTTGGCCTTGATCGCCGCCGCGGCTGCAAAATGCCCGAAATACATAAATCCATCTCCTCTCGTTTTCAACCAGATTATAACAAATCCAGAAATAAAAGAAAACTGACAATGTTGTCATCAGAACCGTCTCTGTGACAACCTTGTCATTAGAACCATCACCCTGACAATTTCTCCGCGTAATGCATTATAAGCAGGATCCTGAACAGGACATCGCATTGCATCCGGGTTTTGTCCTTCCAGTCTTCCTCAAGGGCAAAGCCGAAATACGGACTCCAGCCGTGGTCTTTGCGCTTATCGAGGCTGATATTTACATCCAGGTCATCATCGACCCGCGCGAGCAGGGACTCGTACATGTCTGCCAGCATCGGCACCCTCCTGACGATGCCGCAGCGCGCGAACAGTTCCATCATGTCAAGCGAGATATTCTCCTTATCCATTATGCCGATGATCTTCCCGTGCGAATGGATAAAGGGAAAACATGGTCCGACAAACTGTCCTTTTCTGTAGGTGTAAACCATTTCATCAGTATGCGGGAACGAAAACAAACGGTCCATGCTGTCCGCCAACAAGGCTGTATTCTGCTCGCTGCGCCAACCCTGGCTGTGGGCGAGTATGCGCAGGTTATATGAACATGGCCACAGCACGCCTGGCTTGAAGCACAGCTTGTTTCTCCTCGTATAGATCACATCATCCAGCGTGTCATAGTTTAGGACACTGGTGAATGTCTTGAATGAAAAATCGATATCATGCTTTATATCAATAAAATCGTTGGGCGGGAATGAGAACTCGTATCCTGCCCGGATGATAAGCGAGCTCCTGGTAAGGTACAGCTCTATCGCCGTATATGTACAGTCCGTATCCGGCGGCTGCGGCGGTTTGACTCTGTAAGCGGTATCAAAGGGTTCTTTCAGTAAAAAGGAGTTCACTGCTTTTGCAATGATTTCATTTTCGGGCGGAAAACCTTTCTCCGCAAGATAGCGCAGCCCGACTTCCATGTTGTCATACATTCCGGCGCCAAACTTGGGGCTTTGGCCGTGGAAGCTGTTGCCGAACCAGCCGTCGGGCTTTTGTGACTGTAGTATGATCTGGACGATCTTTTGCCGGGTTATCCTGTCCAGGAGGTCGTTTTCCTCTTCATTTGACAGGTTGCCGGTCACTTCCTTTTTGACCCGTAATACGATGGACGGGTCAGCTTTTTCGATCAGGAAATCGATTATTTTTTGCATCAAGTCTTTCATTCTTCGTACCATCTGTTCCGTATTGATATTACATCAGGCCATCTTTACCGGCAAGTCTCTTTCTGTAATATTTTTCAGTTTTTGGGTGCCTGCAAGGCTGGTTTTCAGTTTCTCAGTTGTTTTCTGCTAAGTTTTTCAGGTTTTGGGCGTTCTAATAAGTATTATCTACGATGTCTGGTAACATAATTCATGTGAATCCCGCATTATGTTTGCCATGCTGCTATAAAAAAAGAACATCAAGCCAAAAATTCATCCCAAAAGTTGAAAAATTTAGCGGTAGTGCCCGAACCAAAATATATGTCGGCGCCATACCAGTTTCAACATACGTTGACTTATCCGATGTTGTATAAGCAACTATTCAGTTATTGCATATGCTGCCTCGTCCACCGGTGAGCCGCATGATGTGTCTGTTTTTGATGAGATTGAATCATCTATACCCTGATCTGTATTCT
>JAAZKL010000340.1 GCA_012799845.1 Clostridiaceae bacterium | reverse complement strand
TCCGTGACAATCCAATAATACGCGCGCTGTTCAGAGGCATGCAGGCCGGCGTGGCTGCTGTTATAGCCGATGTGGTCATAAACATGGCTGCAAGGATCATAAAAAACAGGCGTATCCTGCCCATTGCAGTAATGGCGCTTTCTTTCATCGCAGCCTCATTATTTGATATCAATATAATCGTCATCCTTCTGATTTCAGGACTTCTTGGCGTGTATACGGCTCTCCGCACCGGAAAAGGCCCGGATACAGATGCAAGTGCAGTTGTAAATAAAGGCGCGATTACAGACGCAGGTGCAGGCGTAAATACGGGCGCGGATACAGATGCAGACGCAAATCCAGGCATAGATGCAGCTTCGGACGCAGGCGCAGAAAACGGCGCAGATCGGCACCGCACCGGAAAGGAGGGATCGGAATGATACTGCTCAAACTCTTCTGGAGTTTCTTCCTCGTCGGACTGTTCAGCTTCGGAGGAGGATACGCGGCGCTGCCGCTCATACAGGAGCAGGTCATAGAGATCAACTCCTGGCTGACTCCTACCGAGTTCATGGATATCCTGACCATATCCCAAATGACGCCGGGTCCAATAGCGATCAATGCCTCCACATTCGTCGGCACCAAAATAGCCGGGATCCCGGGGGCCATCGCAGCAACCACAGGCTGCGTGACGCCATCGTGCATCATCGTGCTTATACTGGCTGCTCTTTACTACAGGTTCAAAGGCCTGAGCCTTGTCCAGGGCGTCATAAAAGGGCTCCGTCCCGCTGTCGTGGCTTTGATAGCTGCCTCCGGAGTATCCATTCTGCTGACGGCACTCTTTGGCACAGGCGACTTCACATTCCATCCTGCTGATCTCGATATAGCCGCCCTGGTATTGTTCGCTGCCAGCCTGTTCGCGCTCAGAAAATTCAAGCCTGATCCCATCCTCGTAATGCTGGGGGCAGGCATTATCGGTACGGTTATATATACACTTATCATACCGTTATAACTTTTGTGTCAGTAGCACAATCATTTTTATTATTTTTATGTTATTGTGAAGTTTTACAACTTTCAGGAAAGCTTAAGGAGGTAAGGAAGGTTATGTTGATGGAACTCTATTACGAACACTATGCGGATAACTGTCATGGCATATACTGGGATATGAGCAGCAAATCCTTACCATACATGGTTCTTATCCACGATTTTGAAAAAAGGCAGAAATTCCACGACTTTCTGAAATCAGAAGGATTTCAATGTGTCACATGGAATTATGAATATCCAGGAGTACTCGTCAATATGAACTTCCGCCGTTTCGGTCTAATCTGCCGTGCCTGCAGATATGGATGCGTTAATAACCGCAATTACAGTCTTGAGGAATTCATGTCTGAGGTATATAGAAAACCAGATAGTCCAGTTATTAAGTAAAACCTCATCTTTGATACTATTATTTACTTTTCCAGGATACTTGTCTCCATTCATATGTAAATGCCTTATCCTTAACTAAATTTATGCAAATTTTACGTAGGATTCATTGAAGGTAACAAATCACCCAAAAAATCACCCCTGAATTTCGCATGTCATCCCTGATAAATATTTACATCAGGCACAGCTTTACCTAAAATTAGTATAGGAAAGGCAGGTGTCGATATGGCATTTTATAAAGAACCCTGTATCCACTGCGGATACTTTTTACCCCGGGACGCACAGTTCTGTTCCGGGTGCGGCAGCAGAAGCCCATTCATTTACAGTTGTCCCACATGTCTTCGTGAAATCAAAAAGGAAGAAAACTTCTGCCTTGGATGCGGCAGACCGCTTTACATCATGTGTCCCAAGTGTCTGGAAAAAACATTCATACAGGAAAGGTGCGAACACTGCGGTGAAAGCTTCCTGGTCCAATGCCCAAACAAGCGGTGCCAGGCCTATCAATTTTTCCAGAACACCAAGTGTACGGCATGCGGAAAGGTGCTTCGAAAATAAGCGCCCGCGCGCGTTATACAAATACATCATACTAAATCGGGGGGATATGTTATGTTGACTTCATTCACACGCAATTACCAGGACAACAGCACAGAAGCCGGTTTTCAGTTCACCTTCTACTGCGATCTCTGCAACGACGGCTTTAAAACATCATTTATCGAATCTGAAACATATAAGAAGGGATCTCTGCTCCGAGGCATATCCGGAGGCGCAAGAGTCCTCGGCAATCTCTTCGGCGGAACTGTCGGCCGTGCAGCCTGGAGTGCAGGCTATGGAGGCGATGTGCTCTCCGAAAGGTTCACCGGCATGAGCCCGGAATGGCAGAAAGAACATGAAAAAGCATTCATCCAGGCCCAGAATGAAGCAAAGCAGCACTTCAACCGCTGCCACGGCTGCCGTCAGTGGGTCTGCGACGCAGATTTCAACGAGGACGAGGGCATGTGCGTGGAATGCGCACCTAGGCAGAATGTTGCCGTTGCGAAAGCCAGGGCAAACAGGATGGTCCAGCAGATCGAAGAAGCTGCCGAAACCGCAAATGTATTCAGGGGCGCCATCGAAAGCAAAACGATCACCTGTCCCAACTGCGGAAAGCCTTCGGGCGGCGGCAAATTCTGCAACAACTGCGGAGCCAACCTCTCCCTCAGGAAATGCCCCAACTGCGGAGCGCAGGTGGCATTGGGCGTCAAATTCTGCGGTGAATGCGGAACAAGGCTCTGACATAGATATATTTACAGTATGATCACAGTGCCTGGTACGACACAAACAGCTTATTATCAAGCCGCATAAGCGGCCACATAACCGGACCAACAAAGCGGCCATGTGACGTGCCAGGTGCCGCATCGATTGCATCTGCGGACCTCAGCACCGGACAATGACTGAAAACATAAATAACAAATAAAAATATTAGTGTTGTGAGGTTAGGGAAATGAAGAGAATTATTTCAATTCTTTTGGTTGTAGCTTTGCTTTTCAGTTGTTTTGTCGGTTGTTCGCGAAAGAAAAAGTCAGAAGATGGCGCTGAAGGCACAGACAGCGTAACCGAAACCGAAACCGGCAAAAAGACCACGGCCAATACACAGGGTCCCAAAAGAGGGCCTGTGGGCATATGGGACATACCGGTCCCTGAAATAAACCCGCTTGGTTCACAGGAACTGTATTATTCAACAAGTTATGACAATGCAGTGAATGAATATGTCCTTAAGTATGTCGAAAACTACATAGAAAACAGGAGAACGCTTCTCGGAGAAACCTGGACGCTCTCAGTCGAGGATCCTTCCGGCATACCCCTGGAATTCCTGAAGGAATATGTACAGGAGATCGGCGGAACTTTTTTCACCAATGCGTACGGTGACCGCCTTACATTTACATACAAAAAGGATGACGAGTACCTTTGGTGGGGCGACGCCAGGCTGACGCACTATGGCTACGATCTCACCGTAATAAAGGAACGGCGCGTACCGGCCGGAAAAGAGGTGAAAATCAGTATACCGGATATCAGCGATGGTGAAGAGCCGATGATAATGTTCGTTACTCAGACTGACGGAAAACGGTTCCAGTCGGCGGCCATAAACATTCCGGACGGCGAACTGACTCTGGAAGTA
>JAAZKL010000339.1 GCA_012799845.1 Clostridiaceae bacterium | reverse complement strand
GGCCCCCTTTAATCATTCTGATTAAAGAGTACCAGTAGTTTAATTAACTCGACAAGGTGTCCGGATGCGGCCGAAATATGCAATTATGTCTTTATTGATTTGGGCGTTCAGGTAATTGATTATCGTTTTGAACGGCACAAAGTTAAAGCTCCTGAAAAACCTTTGCCTGTTGTAGTGATCGCTGAACAATGTCAGATAAGCAAGCATCAACAGGTACAGTATGAACAGGACGGTCATTATTGCCCTGACATACCCTGCAGCTTTTGCCATTGCGGGCTGTGGTTGCTCTGTTTCAGCCGGTGAATTTGTTTTTGAGTTTTTGCTGCGATTCATGTGATACATAACCATACCTCACCTGGTTATTGTATCACATCCGATAAATCTGTACCATTCGTCGAAAATGGCTCGCAGGTAATCGTCAAGATATGTGATCGCCTTATTTTTTATATCCTCAGGCACGCTATAATATGCCTCCGCGACAGAACCGGTAATTGCAGCCAGCGTATCGCTGACACGCGTTCTATCATAATACAATATGTGTTGCGCAATGTCAACAATATTATCGGCAAAGATTCAGAAAAGTATAAGTGGCAAATAGTGTCTAAGCATCTTGCCTGGCACCATACTTCCTCAAAAACTCTATCGCGTCATCCTCATCCAGCGGCCGGCTTATCAGGTACCCCTGCACCTTGTCGCAGTCGTGCTCCTTCAGGTACCGGAGCTGTATCTCCTGCTCGACTCCCTCGGCGATCGTGAAATGCCCCAGCTTGTGAGACATCGAGATTATATCGCCCGTTATCGCCTTTTTCGGGTCCGTGCACAACAGCCTGTCAATGAAGTGCTTGTCGATTTTCATGCAGTCGACCCTCAGCTCCCTCTCCCTTGCAAGGGAGGAATAGCCGGTCCCGAAATCGTCAATAGCTATGTAGACCCCCGCTTTCCTAAGTTTATCGATACTATTGTTGATGTACTCGTAATCGGAAGCAAAGACCGACTCCGTTATCTCGACACCTATATTCTTCGGGTCGATCCTCATTCTCTCCATTAACTCAAGCAGCCTGCCTATAAAATCGGGATTCAGTATCTGGATAGCCGAAATGTTGATCGAAACGCTGATATCCTCATAACCGCACTCCCTGAGCCTGTTCGAAAACCGGAAGGCCTGTTCGGTCACTTTTTCGCCAAGCGGGATAATGAGCTTTGTCTTCTCGGCAATCGGTATGAATTCCAGCGGCGACACATTTCCGAACTTCTCCGTCCTCAATCTGGCCAGCGCCTCGAAGCCGATGATCGAACCAGTCTTCAGATCCATGATCGGCTGGTACTGCAAATACAGCTTATCATTGGTCTGTTCATTCGCGGCAATGTTGCTGAGGGCTATGCTGATGTCTCTTTCGCGGTTGACCAGCGCCTCCAGTTCATCGTCGTAAAAGCGGATCTCAAAGACCCTGCCGAACATACTGACAGCCCTTTCTGAAGCTATCAGGAGCCTTCTCAGCAGCATGTCGGCATCGGCGTCACCCTCGTCCTGCCGGATCTCGAGGATCCCGATCCCTCCGCTTATCCTTTCCACGAAGAATATGGATTCAAGCAGATCCGCAATGGTCCGGCTGAACTCTACCAGTTCGTTTTTATCCTTATAATCGACCACGTAGAAAAGGAAACGATTGTGATATGGATTGAACAGCATGCGCTTGTCAGTGCAATACTCGCTTAGAGCCTCGGCCGCTTTTTTCAGCAGGTTCTGGGTATACTGGAACCCGTAATTTGCCGTCAGCAGCCCGACCGTGCTCAAGTTGATGCCGATAAGCGCTCTTTTTACCTTCTCCCCCTGCCTGAGGTCCTTCTCAAGCAGTGACACCAGGTAATCACGGTTATACAACCCTGTCAGTTTGTCGTGCTCATAGTTATACTTCAGGGCGTTCTCGACCGCCTTTCGGTCCGATATGTCAAGAATGATGCCTTCAAGCGCCTCAACCTCGCCATCGTCGTTATATATGCCCTGCCCCATCTCAAGGACCCATTTCTTCTCACCGGCGGCAGTAATGATCTCGTATTCGAATTTGAACGGCTGTTTTTTCGTAAGGATCCGATTCCACTCATCCCATAAAGTTT
>JAAZKL010000338.1 GCA_012799845.1 Clostridiaceae bacterium | reverse complement strand
TATCATAAAAATGGCTCGAAATACAGTGTTTTCCTGTGTTTCAAGCAGTTCTGGATTGTTGTTTTGTTGACTTCCCAAAAGATTTTTACATAGTTGTTTCATTTAGCATGTGTTTTCGGACAGTCTGTCTAGAATCAAAAAGAGAGATCACAAAAAGTGGTCTCTCTTTACGTTTTAAACAAGTTTGAAATCCGGTACGCTGTTCAGACACAGGCAGACTCGGGGACGGTTCGAGACGTGGATGATGACATCATCAAAGGAACCGGCACTGTTCAGACACAGGCAGACACTGGTACGATCCGAGACTTTTGAAAAAAGCCCAGAGGAGTAAGTCCGGAGGAGTAAGTCTGTGGGAAAAGTCCGGGAGGATTTTGTACCAAAATTACGGCAAGCTGATAGCACCTGAATTACTGCAAACTAATAATGCCTGAATTACTGCAAGCTAATA
Organism: Clostridiaceae bacterium; assembly: GCA_012799845.1. Lineage (GTDB taxonomy): Bacteria > Bacillota > Clostridia > Acetivibrionales > DTU013 > DTU013. Next base: position 5,071 of record JAAZKL010000338.1, on the reverse strand, counting down.
GTGCCTGATTTTTTAACTTTCTTTATGCCGCCGTGGCATTGTCCGATCAGAAGAGGAGGGTGTACAAAGAAGAGGAGAGTGTACAAAAAGAAGAGGAGGGTGTACAAAAATTGGATTGTTGCAAGCCAAAACAGACGGCATTTTGAATTTTTTCAATAAATTAGTTGTCATAATTTTGAATAGACCTCATTATGTAACTTGCCTTTTGATAGCGCAGCCAATTAAACACACAACACTCAAAATTTTGTACACCCTGCCCTATATTTCCCAGGGAAATACTATATCTCCAAGGGAAGTAATCCATTGTGTGTTCTCGTGAAAATCATCAGGAGGCAGTTCAACTGACAACTATATCAAAAGAACCGTCCGCCGGTTTTCTTCAGTCACGCAGCTTCTTCTGCCAGATCTGCTTGTAATACATCACCTTAAATCCCAACGAAAGATAAAACTGCTGATCTGAGCCGACATAGATCCTTTTTGCGCCCATTTCGACCGCTTTGTTTATCGCTGCGTGAACCACAGCTTTAGCAAGGCCCATCCTCCTGTATTTCGGTATCGTCCCTACCGGTTCCAGTATTCCGATCTTATTCATGTCATCATACCAGACGCCCGCAAAAGAAGCGATCTCTCCGTTCATGTCAATGATTGACAGATCCGGTTCCGGATGGTAGTCAGGAGCATTTCTCAATGCCCGGTAACAGAGTTCGGCCATGTCGTCATCCGGACGATCATTCTTGTAATAGCCAAATGCGCGGCCATGGGCAAAGCCTTTATGCCAGTCACTGACTTCATTTGCATCTGCTATCCTGAACCCTTCAGGCAGTTCTACCTTAAAACAGTCTGAAACATCCAAGCAGGACATCGGATCTTTCCACTCCAAAAGTGTATAGTCCCTTTCTTTGAGCAATTCCTGGATTTGAAACGCATCCTCATCGGCAAACACATTGATGTACGTTCCTTCATCAGTTGTCAGCGCCAGATTTCTTTCTGCGTAATCTATCAGTTCGCTTAGAAAACCATCGGAAAAATTACTGTTTCCCAGTTGCAGGAAAGCATTGCCTGCTTTCGTGTTTATAACTTCGCCCTCGGAATTGACAACTGCAACGATCTCACCATTTTCATCTTCCCAGATCCCAACGGTTTCAGGCCAGGTATCAAAGGTTCCATGCATGGTCTGGCTGAAATATCTGCCGAAATTCCAGCGGTCGATCAGCCAGTTTTTCAGGGATGGATCTTTGAATAAAGAGTACTTGAGAAAATCTCTTATTCTGACAAAATCCCCATCTTCATAAGCTTTCCTCGTAAATGCCATAATTCTTCCCACATCCTTTTACTTGTTTCTTCATGCTGATCTCATAGATGATCACTGAAGCTGCAACTCCGACATTTAAAGAATCGCAGATACCCATCAGCTGTTCATTGCACAAACCCGATGGTCATTCCCACCGGGTTTGTGCAGGATGTTATCTTGAATAGACTATTTTCTTTATGCTGTCATATGAGAGACAGAACACTTCTGTAAGCTGATCGATCGGCGATCCTGCGCGGAACCTGGCCCTGATCTCCATGTTCCTTTTCCGCAGGTATTCTCTTGTCCCTGATTTCTCACCCCAGCCCTCGCGCATACCATCAGCACTCGGGATGTATATCAGGTATTGAAGCCTTCAGTAAATGCTTTTTGACAACATTCAGGCATCCGGCGTCTTTTTTTCCACTAATGCCGCCCTTTTCACCATATCGCTGCCGAAGCGCGACCTGATGCTGTCTATCGCTCTCTCAAGCTTTTCTTCCTTCTTCACCGTGTCGGGCAGTTCTTCATTTATGTCGAATATGCTGAGCTGCACCGGCATTTCCTCATCGATGTTTGAGATGCCGATCCCCAGAAGCCTGACCGGCCTTCTCCGGTCCCAGTTCTCACTGAGCAGTTCCACTCCGGTCCTGTATATATCTTTCGTAAGGAATGACGGAACTATGGTCTTCTGGCGGGTGATCGTGGTGAAATCACTATAGCGTATCACTATGGATACCGATTTTCCCCTGAAGTCGCTTCTCCTCGCTTCTTCCCCGACTTCCTCAGCAAGGCTGAGAAGGACGGTCCTTGCATCCTCTATATCTGTAATATCCTTTGCAAGTGTCGTGGACCTGCTTATCGACCTGGTGGCACTTTTGGGTTCCGGGTCCACCGATGAATCGTCGATCCCGTTTGCCAGCCTTTTGAGTTCCTGTCCATATTTGCCGAAGTGTTCGTTCAGCATCCTGTCATCGCACTGCGCCAGGTCGCCGATGGTCAGCACGCCGATCCTTTTGAGCTTCTCCTCCGTCTTCTGTCCTATCCCGTACATCTGGCGAATTTTCAAAGGCCACATCTTCGCCGGTATGTCTTCTTTCCAGAGCTCGGTTATCCCCAGCGGCTTTTTCATTTCAGAAGCCATCTTGGCAAGGAATTTGTTCTCCGAGATCCCTATCGAGCACCAAAGGTCCAGTTCATACCGTATTTCATCCATGATGCGCTGCGCAGTATGAACTGGTTCACCGAACAGCCTCTCACAACCGGTAAGATCGAGCCACGCTTCGTCAATACTGTTTTTCTGGATCACCGGCGAATAGCGTGACAGTATCTGCATGAACTCCCTGGATTTCTTCTCATACAAACCGCGGGTGGGAGGCACCAGTATCAGCCCCGGGCATATCGACAGCGCTTCATGTATGAGCATCGTGGTCTTTACCCCGTAAGCCCTGGCGTCATAATTGGCTGCCAGTATAATACCCGACCTGTTTTTCGGGTCGCCGGCAACAGCGGCCGGTCGGCCTTTCAGTTCAGGATTGACCGACATTTCGCATGTTATGAAAAATGCGTTCATATCCACCAGAAATATGACTTTTCCCGCGGACCTGACCATGTCATATTTCACCTTCCATGATGCATGTCAGATATCGCCGTCCTTGATATAGAAGAATGTCTTTATAGGGGTCAGTTTGTAGCGTGCTGACATGATGATCTGCTCTGTGCTGCCGATGAACAATACTCCCCGGTCCTTCAGCGCCTTGTTGAATTTCGCGTACATCTGGGATTTTGCCTCTTCTGTAAAATATATCAGCACATTCCTGCATACTATCAGGTCGCAGTTCCCGGGGTACGGATCCTTCAGGAGGTTGATGTGCCTGAAATCTACGCATTGCTTTAGTTCGTCCTTCACATGGTATAAATTCCCGTCCGTTGTGAAAAAACTCCTGATATATTTCTCCGGCAGTTTCTCCAGGCTTTTTGCCGAATATACGCCTGTCCTGGCCTTTTTCAGCGCCTCTACGTCTATGTCGGTGGCAAGTATCTTTATCCTGTTCAGCGGCATATGCTCGCTGAGCACCATTGCAAGGGTATATGGCTCGTCGCCGGTCGAGCATGCCGTGCTCCAAACCTTCAGCACCGGCGATCTCTGGAGCAGCATCGGGATTATCTGGTCCCTCAGCACTTCCCACTGCTCCGGGTTACGGTAGAATTCAGACACATTGATGGTCAGATAGTTGATGAACTCGTTGTACTGATTGCTGTCCTGCTTCAATGCCTGTACGTACTCTTTATAATTTTCATAGCCGTTCTTCCTGATGAGCGAATCTATCCTTCGCTTCATCTGCTTCTCCTTATACAGGCTGAGGTTGATATCCGACATTTTCAGTATCTCTTTTTTAAAACCTTCATATTCCATGACCGGTCCCCCAAATCAAAATTAAATGATAACAAATAAAATAAATTGAAAAATGCAAGACTTGCGCCCTGCATTTTCAAAATGCCAGATCACCTGTTTATTAGTTGTTCTCGTCCAGTGAACCTATCACATCGCCAATGGTGTTGCTGAGCTCTTCCCTGTGCTCTGTGGGGATCTCCTCTTCAGCTGCCGTTTCCGGATTTTCATCCCTGGTTTCACCCGGCAGTGTCTCTTCAGCCTTCTGCTCCTTTTTGGCAGGCTCAGGATCTATAGGGCTGACCTCTTTTATGGAGAGACTTATCTTCTTTGTTTCCTCATTGACCTCGATTATCTTCGCTTCGACTTCCTGTCCGGTTTTCAGAACATCTCCGGGTTTGGCGATCCTGACGTTCGATATCTGCGAAATGTGCACGAGCCCGTCCAGCCCTTTTTCAAGTTCGATAAACGCACCGAACGGTACGAGCCTGACAACAGTGCCTTTGACGATATCTCCTGCTTTGTATTTCTCCGATACACGGAACCACGGATTATCCTCTTCCTTTTTCATGCTCAGGGATATCCTCTTTTTCTCGGTGTCAAAATCCAGTACTGTCACTTCGACCCTGTCGCCCACCTTCAGTAATTCCGAAGGATGTTTGACTTTTGTCCAGGACATTTCTGAAACGTGTACAAGACCGTCGACTCCTCCGATATCTACGAATGCGCCGAAATCCATCAGGCTTTTCACCGTACCTGTGTATTTCCTGCCGACCTCTATATTTGACCAGAGCTGTTCTTCCATCTGCTCCCTGGTTTCAGCCAGCAATGCCCTGCGCGAACCGACTACCTTCCTTCTTTGCCTGTTGAACTCGATGATCCTGATCTCGACAGTCTGTTTCAGATATTCGCTGAGGTCCCTGACATACCTTTCGGAGATCTGGGAAGCCGGCACAAAGACCCTGACTCCGCTGACACTGACTATAACGCCTCCATTGGTGACTTCCACGACTTTTCCGGTCACAGGAATTTTGCTTTTGTAAGCCTCTTCTATCATTTCGATGCTGCGCATCGAGTCGACCTTTTTCTTTGAAAGCATTACGTTGCCTTCTCCGTCATTTACCCTGACAATGAAAACCTCGACCTCATCACCGATACTGATGCCGGTCTCAGGTTTGAAATCGGGATCGTCCGAGAATTCATCTACGGGAATGATACCGTCGGATTTGTAGCCCAGATCGACAAAGACCTCAGTATTGCTGAAGCCTATGATCCTTCCTTTTACGATCTCGCCGCTTCTCAGGGTCACCATCGAGTTTTCGAATGCTTCTTAAAAACTCATTTCCTTCTCCTGTTTATTTAATTCATCCATTTTCTCCATAACCTCCTTG
>JAAZKL010000337.1 GCA_012799845.1 Clostridiaceae bacterium | reverse complement strand
GAAGTATGGCTTCGGCCGTGTCTGAGAAGCACGGCTGCGGCCGTGTCTGAGAAGTATGGCTTCGGCCGTGTCTGAGAAGCACGGCTGCGGCCGTGTCTGAGAAGTATGGCTGCGGCCGTGTCTGAGAAGTATGGCTGCGGCCGTGTCTGAGAAGCACGGCTGCGGCCGTATCTGAACCAGGCAACAATAAAAGAGCTGTAGTCCGAATTACAGCTCTTTTCTGATATCACTACTCTTTCTTCATTATCAGGCTCGATCCATTATTCCTTCTCAAACATGTCCTTTCCGACTCCGCAAAGCGGGCATACCCAGTCGTCCGGAATATCTTCGAACGGTGTGCCCGGCGCGATCCCGCCGTCCGGATCCCCTTCTGCGGGATCATACACATAACCACAGGCAGTGCAGACATATCTGTCCATAGAATCAACTCCTTAATAAATTTTGATCTCTAACAATATTCCCCTATAATTATACCAGTAAACAGTTTTTGGGGAAAGTACGGCAGTAAATTTCTGTAGGCAGCAATTTCCCTGAGGCGCCCAATATCCCGGGGCAGGAAATTTCCTGCGGTGAAAAATCTCCGGCCTGTTGTCAAACCCGGTATTTCACACCCCTTGTCAGATCGACTGCCAAACCTGTACGCCAAACAGTCTGTCAAGCCCGGCTCTTTTTCGCGCCGGATATCAGGATGAGCCCGACACCAATAAGCAGGATCGGCATCGCATACGGCCTGGTGTTGAAGCTCAACAGCCTGCTCAGCGAGAATGAGAAGAAGAACAGGAATGACAGCCCGCCCAGGATCCCGATGGGGATCAGCAGACCTCTTTCCCTGTTCCCGAATATATAGAGCTCAAAGAGTCCGAATGCCACCGAGAATATGATCAGCGGCCAGGTTATGTCCCAACCTCCGAACAGCATGTTGAACTGGAACACTAAACCGAGCACCAGCAGTATCCCTCCGGGCACAAGCAGTCCGGGGCTCCTCCTGCCCCCTGAGAAATAGCCGTAATGGAAGATAAGCCCTGGCAGCAGCAAAAACATCGCAGGCCAGAACCTTGAAAATATGTAGCCGATATTAAAGAGTTTCATGACCGGATCGAATATTGCAAAATTTTTCATCAGGAACAGTATACCGAAAACAACAAGTATACCGCCCAGCACTCTGGCGGATCTGTTCATTATAAAAACCTCCCGAATAAATAATCAGACATTGGTGTCTCAATTTTCTCCTTCTATAGATATTATAATTGTATGCCGTCAAAATGTCTGATGGATTTGGAAGGTATGGACGAAAGCAGGTCATTTTTCCAAAGTCCCGGCTTCGGACCTGTCCGGTGGCAGCATCCCGTTCTTTTCAAGCTTCCATATGACGAAGCGTATGCCTGAGGCTATCAGGTCCGCCATCCTCATTACGACATGGAGCCTTGTGTTCTGAAGGATCAGAAAATCCATAAAACCGCCGAAATTGACGATCCCGGTCACAAACATATCGCCCACGGGAGCAAGCTCTTTGTTGACGCCGGATCCGGGCCTGATAGGGCCCTCCCCTACGCTGATATATCCTACATGCTCCATACTGCCGAGGCATGCGTCTATGGCAATGACAAAGGGTTTGTGGCAATCGGCCGCAACCCTTTTCATGACTTCGTCGATGTTTTTTGCGTGTACGGGGTTTTCGAGAGTGCCGTATACATGAACGCACCTGTTGCTCAAACCGGATATTTTATAGCCTATCAGCGGACCGAGGCTGTCCCCGGTGGACCGGTCCGTACCTATACATAAAAAGACTACGGACTTTGAACCAGTATCCAATGCATTGCATATCCTGGCGTGCAGTTCATCGGTAAACCGTTTGAATGCGGCCGCGCTGCCGGCATTGATATACTGTTGTTTCCTGGCTGTCCTGATAAGCATTGAGTACTCCCGAAACCTTTTTCTAAATATTATTTCCGGATAACCTCCAATTATTACTGTTTTCTGCCTTTTGCACGCATGTGATTTACATGGATTTTTATATCTGATATTATGTTGTTCAGGGGTGATATTACGGAATCGCTAAAGAGCAACAGGCCATTCATAGAAGATATACTGAATGGTATGTATGACTGGGTTCGGGTAATAGACAGGGACCATAACGTGATCTACATGAACAGGGCTATGTCCGAAGGCCTTGGCAGCCTGTACATGGGCAAAAAGTGCTATGAGGTGCTTGGCAGGAGCGAACCTTGTACAAACTGCATTTCGGAAAAATCCGTCTTTGAAGGAGAAACCCAGGAAAAAGAAGAAAACATAGGCGACAGGACGTTTTCCGTGATGTCATCGCCGCTGAGGAACGCGGCGGGCGAGGTGGTCGCTGCTGTAGAGGTGCTCAGGGAAACCACCCAGCTCAAGAAGCTGTATCATGAGATGCATGAGCAGAACCTCAAGCTTAAGAACGAAGTCGAAATGGCCCGGAGGCTGCAGACAAGTCTTCTTCCGGAGCCACCCGATGATCCGCGGCTGGATTTCGCGCTGGTATATATGCCGTGTGAATCACTGGGAGGAGACTTTGTGGATATATTCTTTATTGACGACTCTCATCTGGGCATGTACATCGCCGATGTTTCAGGGCATGGAGTTCAGGCGTCGCTGCTGACGGTGTTCCTGAGATCTGCAATAAACAAAAAGCTCCTTTCCCCTGCGAAGGTGCTGGAAGAGCTCTTTTATGAGTTCAATCAGAGCAAGCTCGACAGGGAAATGTATATAACCATATTCTACTCGATAATCGATCTGAACACGAAAACCATGCTGTACTCAAATGCCGGACTGAATGTGATCCCGGCGGTATACGGAAAGAACAGGTTCGATCTCCTGAGGATGCCCGGCATCCCTGTCAGCAACTGGCTCGAAAAGCCGGAATACAAAGATGGCGCCATCAGCCTGTCCTCCGGCGACAGGTTCTTCATGTACACCGACGGTATCCTGGAGATCAGAAATGGGGCAAATGAACAGTTCGGAGAAGACAGACTCCTGGAAATACTGCTTAAGTGCGATTCCAGACCTGAGCAGATCCTGGAAGATATAAAAGAATCAGCGTTCAGATTCGCGGGGATCGGATCGTCTTATATTCTGCATGACGATATCACAATGGCGCTGCTTGAACTGAAGTGAAACCTGCCACGACTCTTTCGGTCCCGGACAGGTCCCTGCAGATCCTGATTTCTGAAAAGCTGCCGCCGGATGCCATGAGCCCGGCCACAGCCTGTGCCTGGTCGTATCCAGTCTCAAAAGCCAGCATGCCTCCCGCATGAAGATATTCAGGCGCTCCCCGTATTATCTCCCTGTAGAAGCGGAGGCCGTCACTTCCTCCATCCAGCGCCTCCTCCGGCTCGAAAAGCCTCACCTCCGGCTGGAGCATGCCTATATCTTCCGATCTTACATACGGAGGATTGGAAACTATGACATCATACTTTTTGCCAGGAACGCTCCCGAACAGGTCGCTCCGGATGAAAGTGACCCTCCCGGATACGCCGTGCCTTTCTGCATTTCTCCCGGCAACCACCAGCGCCTCCGGCATTATGTCGACCGCCGTAACGAAGCAGTCCGGAAGGTACTTCGCCAGGCTTACGGCTATGCAGCCTGAACCCGTACACATGTCGAGGATTTCAGCTGTCCGGCTGTGTACGGTATGTCTGCCCTGCTGTCCGAATCCATGCACATCATTCGTTGTAAAAACCCGTT
>JAAZKL010000336.1 GCA_012799845.1 Clostridiaceae bacterium | reverse complement strand
CTTTAAGAACCACTTTTATATAAACATCAACAACGAGGGCTGCTATCCGGCTTCAGACGCCACGTGGCTGACAGAGAAGCCCATATCCGCCCCCGGAGAATATGCGGTAGATGTATACCCCGACAAACCGCTGACGGGCATGATAGTGTTCGTGGTGCCTAAAATTCCGGTGTCCCAGTTCTCGCTGCACTTTTATGACACCGTAAACGGCCACGTCCACATCCCGCTGGCAGGCCGGATGATCCCTCAGCTGGTCGAACTGGCCAGCTTGCCCACACAGGCCCCGGCAAAGATATCGGATGCTTTTTCGATGACAGTAAAAGCCGTTGACACCATGGACCAGGTACAAAACTACAAGGCAGTGGAAAATACGACATTCCGCGTGATCGAAGCGGACTTTGATTCAAAAGTCCAGGCCCTGCTCGATATCAACCCCGCCGAAAGGCTGTGGATGAAGATCGACACAGGCGCCGGCCCGTTGATGACAAAAATGAGCGATGTAACGGCACTGCTGCCGTTTGGCTTCATGTCGCCCGTCATGCTGGGACCATCGTCGGCCAACAAGGTCAGGATGGCATATCCGGTCGCCAAATCGTTGCTCGGCGCAAAAGCTGAAATATGGGGCGATCTTGATACCGGCGGCCTCCGGATACCGATAAAAGACGGCAGTCCGTACGGCAGTGCTGTGAATAAACCGACCGTCAAGGCTTACGGCATGGAACTGCGGGTAAATCAACTGGCTATATATGATGAAAATACTGCCGTAGCAGACGTTACCTTCATATGCCCGGAAGGCGTCGAGGGCGCTTATATCACAGGGGAAATGTTCGACCTGGTGCGCGAGGACTGGCTGGATATGTACAACAGCGGCAACATCCCCGCGGGCGGTAATAATTCCGGCGGAGACCAGGAAGATGGAGAACCCGGTGATGATGAGGGATCTTACGAAGAAGAATACTACGAAGAAGAAAGCTACGAGGAAGAGGAATACTACGAAGAAGAAGTCTATGAAGAGGAAGAGTATTCTGAAGAAGAATACAGCGAAGAAGAGGAGCCGGATGATGAGGGCGGTTCATCTTTCGGAAAAGGCATTGGAGACTTTGGTGATGTCAGTTCTGATTCGGATGCCGTCCGGGCTCCCATAAGCACGAACTACCTTTATGCCATAAACGAAGATTGGGCCGTTTTCAGTGGTTCCCAGCGAAGAGGCCTTGTTTTGTTCGATATCGCACACATGGATGTCAACAGTAAAAAGTGGGTATTGAAATCACGATACTTCACTGACCTTAACGTGACGCTGTCAAATGAAAGGTATTCTAATCCCGAGCTTCTTGTGGAAAATACGCGTGTGGATGTGTTCTACGACGATTTTGAAAATCAGCTCGCTGAGGCTGTGCAAAAGGCGAAGAAAAGATACGAGTCCGTCAAATCGGCTGAAAACAGGGCCGGATACGTAAAGACGGTCGGCCTTGACCAGGGTGACGGCAAAAACCACATACCGGTGCCAACAATAGTCACTCATGGCATAATGAAGATCAAGTCCGTGAGTACGCCGGACCAGGCCATCAGCTTGTTGAAAACACTCAAATGGCTGCCATCCATCGTTTCCTCGAGCGTACTTGACCAAGTAGGTTACCCTTACCGCTACTCGCCTGATTACCGCTACTCGCCTGAGGCTGTCGTCACCCAGGGATGGGGTTCGGAATGGGATCTCGGTTACCTGGCCGCATCATTGTTCGCCAAAAGCGGATGCAAACCCAGGATATGCAGTATCGCGCTGACAGAAGAAGGAGCGCAGGCGCTTTCCAAGCTGGCCGGGCTGAATGAAGGAAAATGCAATATGGTACCAGGCATAAAATACACCGACGCAGCCGGCAATGCAAAACTGTTCGTGATACCATTCATGAAAGACATAACGGAACTTGACGAACTGGTCTATATCTCTTCCCAGGGCAGTCCTGAAATCAGGCCCCTGGAAGCATGGCTCACAATATATGCAATGGCCGACACAAAAGCCGATTCCGCAGCATCCCTTATCGGCGACATCGGCAGCGTGCTCGCGGGCGGAGAGAGCAGCGGCATGATCAGTGAAGATATCGAACTGCTGACAAAAGCGGTGACACTTCCCGAATTGAGCAATGACGTGATCGAAGTCGGTTTTGCGGAGGCTGGCCAGGGTACAGGCTCAGGAAAGCTGTATACCGCTGTGGTCACGACCCCGAGCGGGCAGGAATCCGGCCAGTACGGGGTTGACACGGGCAAAAGCAAGGTCAGGGGAATAAAGATAAAACTGGATATCTATGATGGCGGCACTTATTCACATGTCTGCACATTGCCCGAAAGCGACACGCTGGACAGGGTATGGCAAACCATCGCCTTCAACCTCCCAGACATCCCTGAGGACGCTGCAAAAACCCTCGAGGATGCATGGAACAAGGAGCACAAAGCTGCCCAGGACCCGAGCACCATCTCCGCGCTCAGGTGGTACGGGCGCAACATCATAAACCGCTTCATCGCGACACAGACGGCTTATGACAAAGATATCGGAGGAAGCCTGGGCCTGACCCTCGGACGCACCGACAAGCCGCGCTACATGGTGCTTACATCGCGGCTGGCCAGCAAGGACAACAAATTCTGGACTTCGATGGACCTGGTCCAGGCAATGAACCAGTGCCACGCCGGAAGCGACGAAGCAATCAAGGCGTATAACATAGGTGCAGGCACATTCCTGTCATTGCTTGAAGGCGAAGTGATACCCGGTACCAATATGAACTTCCGGGATTCATGGGAAAACGCACCCAAAGACACGCGGCTTGTTTTCGTACCGGGAGGAGAATTTGACCGGAGCATATTCATAGAGCCCATGCGTAAATACGGTTTCCCCGAACGCCTGCTCTACAGTGTAGAGAATACCGGAAACATAATATTCGTCCCGGACAGGCCGACCATGTTCGGAGGAGAAAAACGCTGGATGTGGCTGGAGATCGATCCCGAAACCTATGAGGTCATATCCGTGTCAGACACCGGCGAGCACATGGGCGCCGGCTATATGCTGAACCTGGCGCGTTCCGTGATCATGGGCGGCGCCAACTACATGGCAGGCGTCTTCTTCGGCCTCGAAACGGCAATATGGGGTGTTGCGGCATATTCATTGAAGTACGGCGATTATCAAAACGTACTTAAAGCTGCCGAGATCACAACAAAAGAAATAGGCAAGCATGTTGCAAAGATCCACGCCGTATATGTCGATCCGGTAGGCACACTGAAGGATACGATCAAAGACGAGACCGGAATATCGGAAGGATTAACGATACAGAATGAAGACGGCTCCGTATCATTTTCTGCAGGTGAAGGCGGCCTCGGCCTTAAAGGTGGAGGAATGACTCTCAATATCAACGTCGTGAACCTGTGCGAAATGGAACTTGGAATGGATATCAACCTGGGCATAGTCCCAACCTTCGGGCAGGGCTTCAACGACGCCGCGGAGCACTTCTTTAAGTATAGCGGCAAAGAAAGCGGAGGCGGAGGCGGCGCTGGCGGAGGCGGAGGCGGCGGCGGAGGCAACGGCAGCGGAGGCAACAGCAGTGGAGGCGGTGCCGGCGGAGGCAGTGCCGGCGGCAACAGCGGCAATTAACAGCAACCAGCATATAACAAACCAGGGTCAGGCCTGAGATGTTCACTTATCTAAACCTGAATAGCCAGATAAGGGATGTATTTCAGGCCTGGCCTCTGTTAAATAACGAAAGGAGATTCGTAAGATGGCAAATGACATTTTCAGTGGATTGATTAAAGGCTTCAGTTCATTCATGCCCCAGGACGACCCAAACACGAAGATCTTCACACTCAACAGCCAGCTGAATGAACTGCAGCAGCAGGAACTCCAGGCATATGCCTCAATAGGCAAAAAGGTGTATGACAGTATCTCAAACGATCCTGAATACAGTGAATACGTGCTGGAGATACAGACCATACAGAGAAAAATGGTCCAGGTGCAGCAACAGATAAAGGCCGCACAGGAAGAAAAGGAAGCACAGGAGCGCAAGGAACAGGCTCTGCGTTGTCCCGAATGCGGCGCCGCAAATCAGGAGGGCGTCAAATTCTGCGGCGAATGCGGCGCAAAAATGGGCTCCTCCGGTTCCGCCTGCAGCAACTGCGGCACTGTCAACCCGCCAAACACCCGCTTCTGCGGCGAATGTGGGAATAAGCTTATGTAAACTGAGGTTTTCTGTCTGTAAACTGAGGTTGTCAGCGGGACAGTTCCGATGTCAAGGTTGTCAACGGGAGTCAACGGGACGGTTCTTCAGGGGGACGTTCCGAGACTGCTGTTAAATTCTTGTTTGCAGCAGTTTCAGATCTTCCCCCTGTTTTACAGTACATCTGTTTTACTGCACACCTGTTTTTATCGTTCATCTGTTTGCCATATATTTGTTTTTACCGTACATCTTTTTTGCCGTATATTTGTTTTTACCGTACACGTGTTTTTCCCGTGCCATTTTTCAATTTTTGGGCAACGGTACTATTAGTTTTTCAATTTTTTTATGATTTTTGTGTAGTTTTTCAACTTTTGGGGTTAGAGTTGTTAGTTTTTTCCATAAACCCAGACATAATGTTGGTTGATTCATGTTTTACGTAAACCCAATCGCAATAAAAAACGCACTTCACTGGTTTTTTTATCCCAAAAGTTGAAAAACGGCACACAGAACGCCCTTGAAATTTTTCAGCAGTATCAAAGCGTCCCCCTGACAACCTTGACAACCATAGCAACCTTAAATATTCACCTTTTTCCAAAACGTCGGGGCAAGCAGCAGAAGCACGGGCATTATCTCAAGCCTGCCGGCGATCATGCAGAAGGTGAAAACAGCCTTGCTCAGCACCGAATAAGACGAAAAATTCCCCATCGGCCCGACTATTCCGAGACCCGGTCCCACATTGCCGATGCAGGTGGCAACAGCAGTAAAGTTCGATATCATATCCTTTCCCTCAAGTGATACGATAAGCAGTGCTATCGCGAATATACACATAAATGCATAGAAGAAAACCGTCACTCCGGACAGCACATCTTCATCGACTGCCTTGCCGTTGATCCTGACAGTATAAACTGACCGAGGGTGGATGATCCTGTGCACTTCCCGCCGTACCAGCTTCATAAGCAGCACGATGCGTATACACTTTATGCCTCCGGCAGTCGATCCGGCACTTGCGCCTATAAACAGCAGCAACATAAGAATGGCTTTGCTGAAAGACGGCCAAAGGTTGAAATCGGCAGTAGAATAACCGGTAGTCGTAATGATCGAACTGACCTGGAATGAAGAATGCCTGAGGGCTTCCCAGAACGATCCGAATACCTTTCCCGTAAGATCGAGTGTAATGAGGACTGTCGAAACGAGCACTGTCCCCAGGTAGAAGCGGAATTCCGCATCACGGAGACACGATTTCAAATTGCCCCTGATCATCCTGTAATACAGGGCAAAATTTGTCCCGAACAGGAACATGAATACTGCTATTACAACTTCGGAAAATACATTGTTATATGCCCCGATGCTCGTGCTCCTTATCGAAAAACCGCCTGTCCCGGCAGTACCAAGCGCATGGATGACAGAATCATACACCGGCATCCCCGAAATGATCAGCAAAATGATCTGGAGCGCTGTCATGGCGGAATATATCACATACAGTATCTTTACAGTCTGCCCCAACTTCGGCACAAGTTTCCCGGGTGTCGGCCCGGGGCTTTCCGCCACCAGCATATGTACCGTGTTTGCCTTGACCGACGGCAGTATAGCCAGCATCAGCGCCAGCACCCCCATGCCTCCGACCCAGTGCGTGAAGCTTCTCCAGAACAATATACCCCTCGGCAGGCTTTCTATGTCTGTCAGGACAGTCGCTCCCGTGGTCGAGAACCCTGAAACCGATTCAAAAAAGGCATCTATTGGTGTCGGAATCGCACCGCTGATAAAATAGGGCAATGCACCAAAAAGCGATATAAACAGCCAGGACAGCGCTACTGTCGCAAACCCGTCCCTGGCATACATCTGGCCGTCCTTCGGCTTCAGCAGGTGCAGCAGGAAACCGACAACTATCAATATGGCAATCGATATCAGAAACGCATACACATCATCCTGCCCGTATATTGCTGAAACGATCGAAGCAAGCGTCATAAGGGCAGCCTCTATGCACAGCACGGTGCCAAGGTTGCCGAAAATCATCCTATAGTTCATTCGGTATCCCCCCGGGCTCCACGATATCATTGAAATCAGAGAAGCGCTGGTCCTTAACGATGAGGATGACACTGTCGCCGGGCTTTATAACATCCTTGCCGTGCGGTATTATGATCTCATTCTTCCTGACGATGGCAGCTACAAGTATCCCTTTCTTCAGCCTCAGGTCCTTGAGCGGTATGTTCAGAAACTTCGTGGACTGCCCGGCAATAAATTCAAGAGCTTCCGCCTTGCCGTCTATGATCCTGTACAGTGTTTCCACCGGATTGCCCATTGCGTTCTTCAGACCCCTGACATACCTGATGATACCGTTGGCAGTGATCTGTTTCGGGCTAACGACACTGTCGATGCCCATATTCTTTATCAATGACGCATATGTTATCTTGTTTATCTTGGCAACGACCTTGTTTACACCGCGCTGCCTCGCATACAGCGATGTCAGAAGGTTCTCCTCATCGCGCCCTGTAACGGCAACGAACGCATCCATGTCGCCCAGGTTTTCCGAGTCCAGCACGGTTTCTTCAGAACCGTCCCCGTTGATTATCAGCGTATTGGGCAGCAATTCTGACAATTCGTAGCACCTGTCCCTGTCGATCTCGATGATCTTTGCCCTGATTTTGGCCTCTTCAAGATATTCCGCAAGGTAATATGCCACCCTGCCGCCCCCGATTATCATGACGTTCCTGACCCTGTTGCTGTCCGGGACGACACGGCTGCAGAAATCATGTACATCGACCGGACGGCCGATGATATTTATCATGTCGTTTTCCTCTATCCTGGATTCTCCGTTTGGGATTATGACCTCCCCTTCCCTCTGCACCGCACCGATCAGGATGGATTGGTTGATCCCTGCCGATATGTCTTTCAGTTTCATACCGGCCACAGGCATGTTTCCGGTCACCTTGATCTCCACGAGTTCCACCCTGCCCTTTGCAAAAGGCTCCACTTCGACTGCCGTCGGATGGCTCAGCACCCTGCCAATTTCCCTGGCGCATTCAAGTTCAGGGTTTATGACCATGTCAAGGCCAAGCTCTCTCTTAAGCACCGAAAGCTCGCTTGCGTATTCGGGATCCCTGATCCTCGCTATCGTATGCGCCGCTCCGAGCTTCTTTGCGGTAAGACAGCAGACCATGTTCATCTCGTCGCTGGTGGTCGCCGCTATCAGCAGGTCGGCATCCTTCACACCAGCTTCCATCAGGACTTTTGTGCTTACTCCATTACCCTTTATGCACATTACATCCAGATATTCACTGGCCTTTTTCAATGGCTCAGGGTCCTTGTCGATTATCGTTACGTCATTTCCCTCTTTTGACAGGTTTTCAGCCAAAGTATGCCCTACTTTGCCGTCTCCAATGATTATGATCTTCATTTCAGCACTCCTGTTTTTACGTTTTGCCGAGTTGTCTTTCCTGCCGATCTCCGCCGGAATACTCGATCTTATGTCTATATGGTATGCAAATCATTCACCAAATAAAAGGTGAGGCAGTCAAAACGCCTCACAGTGCCGCTGTTGAGGTATTCTGGCATGGAATCGGCCGTTGTGTTATATTCCCTGTTAATTAATGAGATTATTATATCATTCTGATCTTCACAAAGCAAAACCTGTAACGAACGAAATAATCGGTTTTGTTTTTGATATCTCAGTTTTTCATTTCTTCTGATTTTTCAGTATACGAGTTACATAATCGATCATAATTCATATGTTAACTGTAGGATAAATTCTTCAGTTGACCGGGCATGTCGCCATAATATGAAATCCGTTGCCGCGATACGCTGCAGCAACCAGGAGGTACGATCGATGAGCGGGAATCTCATACCGCTGCACATGATCCCCTGCGGGAAAAAGGCCAGAGTCAGGAAACTCGAATCTACGGGAAGCGAAAGAAGAAGGATGCTGGATCTGGGGCTGATCACGGGTACCATTGTCGAATCGCTGATAAAAAGCCCTTCCGGCGAT
>JAAZKL010000335.1 GCA_012799845.1 Clostridiaceae bacterium | reverse complement strand
TATAGCCGCCGCACTTTTCCCGACGGTCTACTCGTCCGGCCTGTAACCGGCTGCCTCTGTCAACCGGCCGCCTCATTAGTCGGTTTCGCTTTGCTCCGTTGACAGCCTCAGAACCTCCATCAGCCTGTCAAAGTCCTGCCTGATATACAGGTATCCCAATAAGGTCTCAAATCCAGTCGCATATTTATAATCTGCAATATCTGTATTTTTAGGCACCGTGCCGGATTTTGCATTCCTTCCCCTTCTTACTGCGTCCTGCTCGTCTGGATCGAGCCTGTCCAGCAGTTTGTGGATGATGTCGGACTGCGCTTTTGCTTTGACGAATGCTACCGACTGTTTGTGCAGCTTGTGTACTGGCGCATTGCCCCTGCTAAGAATCAATGTCCTTATATACAGGTCAAATACGGCATCTCCGACATATGCCAGCGCAAGCGGCGAATATGTGCTGAGATCGCCGGGTTTTACAGGCAGCTCACTGCTTATCTTCCTAAAAAAATCATCGATCATTAAGTGTTTCCTCTGCATCTTATAATATAGAAGTATCGTAACGTTTAAGGCTTTTCAGCCAAACTTCCGGCTTGTCACGCTGTGTACTCCGTCCTGTCACGCAACACATACCGGGTTATTTCACAGTATACTCCCTGCCGCGCAACATAACGCGGTTTGCTCCGGCGTGTACTCCGTCCAACCACGCCGCATACCCCGGCTTATCCCGCACCGTTTTAGTCCATGTGGACCAGTACCGGATTCCTCGCAGCCTTTACCTCGTCGAGCCTTGACACATATGTCCTGTGCGGGGCACTCTTCACCTTCTCCGGATCTTTTTCGGCCTCTTCGGCGATGCTTATCAGCGTATCGGCAAAGAGATCCATCGTCTCCAGGCTCTCCGTCTCAGTCGGCTCTATCATCAGCGCCTCGTTGACAATAAGGGGAAAATACACAGTTGGCGGATGGAAGCCGAAATCCAGCAGCCTCTTGGCAATATCGAGGGTGCGGATACCCGTCTCCTTATGCTTTCCGTATGATAAAACGAATTCATGCATACAGGTGCGGTCATAAGGCAGATCGAAATGGTCTTTGAGCCTGTGCATCAGGTAATTTGCATTGAGCACGGCATTTTCTGAAACCTTCCTGAGCCCGTCCGGTCCCATCGTCCTGATATAGGCGTAAGCCCTCAGTATCACGCCGAAGTTGCCGTAAAACGATCTTACACGGCCTATCGAGAGGGGACGGTCATGATCGAGCCGGTACTGCTTTCCGTCGAATTCGGCCAATGGTGTTGGCAGGAACGGCTCAAGCGCTTTTTTAACGCCTACGGGTCCTGAACCCGGACCGCCTCCTCCATGGGGCGTGCTGAACGTCTTGTGGAGGTTCAGGTGCACCACGTCAAACCCCATGTCGCCAGGCCTGCAGATTCCCATGATCGCGTTGGCATTGGCGCCGTCATAATACAGCAGCCCGCCTGCATCATGCACTATCCTGGCTATCTCCTTGATATTTTCATCGAACAGCCCAAGCGTATTCGGGTTTGTGAGCATAAGGCCCGCAGTATCGGGTCCGACAGCAGCTTTCAGCGCTTTCAGGTCGACCCCGCCTCTTTCATCGGACTTCACTTCTATGGCTTCAAAGCCTGCCATCGCCGCTGAGGCCGGGTTCGTCCCATGGGCCGAGTCAGGGACTATTATTTTGGTACGACCGGTGTCGCCCCTGTAGTCGTGGTATGCCTTTATTATCATAAGGCCTGCCAGTTCGCCGTGCGCCCCTGCCGCCGGCTGCAGCGAGAAACGGTCCATACCCGTTATTTCCTTCAGCATCCTGTCCATCTCATACAGTATCTGTATGCAGCCCTGGGCCGTCTCGTCGGCCTGGTACGGATGTACGGCCCTGAAGCCTTCCAATGCCGCTATGTCTTCGTTCACCTTCGGATTATATTTCATCGTACATGAACCCAGCGGGTAAAATCCATTATCGACACCGTGGTTCATCCGGGACAGTTCTGTAAAATGCCTGATCACATCTACTTCACTGACCTCCGGCAGCTCAGCATCCTTTTTTCTTCTGAACCGCTCGGGTATCAGGCTGCAGGCCACATCCTCCTGCGCACCTTTGCCGTCAGATCCGGTTTGGCCGGCTGTCTTTCTGTCCCTCAAGTCAGTCGCAGTATCGCATGGAGGAAGACTGTATGCTGTCCTGCCGGGTCTGCTCATTTCAAAAATAAGTTTCGCCATTTATCTCCCACCTCTCACTGCTGCTTCAACAAATGCATCTATTTCCTGCCGGGTGCGTTTCTCCGTTACCGCCACCAGCCAGCAGTTATTCATCTCCGGGTAATGGCGCTCCAACGCAAGCCCTCCTATTATGCCGCGATCCAGCAGCCTCCTGTTTATTTCCTCCACAGGCTCATCCACGGCTCTGACGACGAACTCCCTGAAAAACGGCGCATCGTGGACCTTCTCGAACTTGCCGGTTTCAAGGAGTTTGCTGTAAGCATAATGTGATTTGCTGAGGCAAAGTTCCGCCGCCTGCTTCAGTCCCTGCTTCCCCATCACCGACAGGTAGACGGTTGCGGCAAGGGCATTCAGTGCCTGGTTCGAGCATATATTGGAGACTGCCTTCTCTCTCCTGATGTGCTGCTCACGTGCCTGCAACGTCAGTACAAAGCCCCTCCTGCCTTCACTGTCGGTGGTCTGGCCTACTATCCTTCCCGGCATTTTTCTCACCAGGTTCTGTTTTGCTGCCAGAAAACCAAGGTGTGGACCGCCATAATTGAGCGGGTTTCCGAGGGGCTGTCCGTCTCCTGCAGCGATATCGGCTCCATATTCACCGGGAGGCTGTATTACCGCAAGGGATATAGGATCGACGCATGCAACTGAAAGGGTGCCATGCTCATGTGCAAGCGCCGTCGCTGCTTCCATGTCTTCAATCACGCCGAAGAAGTTGGGACTCTGCATGATCACGGCAGCTGTACCAGCGCCTTTGGCTGTTCTGTCGGTCACTGTGCCAACGGTTGCCATATCGCTGGTCACTGTGCCGCCGGTTGTCGTAAAGCCAGTTGCTGTGCCGCCGGTTGCTTTACTGGCGGCCACCGCACCGGGAACTGCTGTACCAGCATCCATATTGCTCTGTCCAGAGCTTTCCAGGCCGGACAGCGCAGCCAGCAGTTCATCATGATCGGTCGTTCCGCATGAAATGCCGATCTCAACTATCTCTATCCCTGCATTGGCCGCATATGTTTTTAAAACCTCCCTGTATTGGGGATGGACGCCCCGTGAAACAAGCACCCTGTCGCGGCCTGTGGAGCGCACTGCCATCAGTGCCGCTTCTGCCAGCGCAGTGGCGCCGTCGTACATGGAGGCGTTGGAAACGTCCATGCCCGTAAGGCGGCATATCATAGTCTGGTACTCGAATATGGCCTGGAGCATTCCCTGGCTTATTTCAGGCTGATACGGCGTATATGATGTGTAGAATTCCGATCTCGATATCACATGCCCTACGACCGACGGGATGTAATGGTCATAGGCGCCTGCCCCGAGAAAGCACGGATGGTCGGCCGTACTGACATTTTTTGATGCGATTGACCTCATATGGGCTGTCAGTTCCGGCTCCGGCATCCCGGCCGGCAGCTCCGGATCCCTGTTCAGCCTGAGGTCTTCCGGGATATCGGAAAACAGTTCCTCAATGCTGCCGACGCCGATCACCGACAGCATCTTCTCCTGATCCTCCCGGGTATTCGGGATGTAGCGGTACATGTTACTCCTCCTCGGAACAGAATTCCCTGTACTCCTTTTCATCCATCAGTTTATCCAGTTCTGACAGATTTTCAGGGTCGATGACCGCAATATAGTTCTCGTAAGGATCCTCGTTGAGAAGCTCTGGCGAGTCTTCCAACGCGTCGTTTACCTCGATTACGGTGCCTGAAACCGGCGAGTATATATCAGAGGCGGTCTTGACGGATTCCACGACACTGATCGCATCTCCAGCCTTCACCTTTTTCCCGGCCGCAGGCAGTTCGACATATACGATATCACCCAGGGCATTCTGGGCATAGTCCGAAATGCCTATATATACCTTGCCTCCTTCTTCCCTCGCCCATTCATGCTCCTTTGTGAATTTTACTCCTTCCAGGATTCCCATATCGCTCCTCCTCCATAATAATTATCATTTTAATATTGATTATCGTTTTCATATTGATTCTTTTACTATGGCCGTTTATAAAATGGAAGCTTCACGGTCCTGGCCGCATATTTCCTGTCCCGGACCACAACTTCCAGATCGACGCCTTCACCCGCACAGAACGGCTC
>JAAZKL010000334.1 GCA_012799845.1 Clostridiaceae bacterium | reverse complement strand
GAAACTTTAAAAGAAACTTTAAAAGAAACTTTAAAAGAAACTTTGACAGAGGCTTTAAAGAAGCTTTACCAGAAGCTTTAACAGGAACTCTATAAGAAAATGGGGGATCTATATATGCTGCCAATTTTGATCGTGATCGCCGCGATCGGCGCGGTCATCGCTGCATGGTCTGTCATCACGCAGCGCAAACTGGTGATGCTTGATGAGAATATCAGCAACGCCATGTGCCTTATCGGGGTGCAAATGTCCGGTAAGTTCGATGTACTGATGTACCTTTTGGAACTGGCAAAAAGCTATGATGTATATGGCTCAGAAAATCTGATAGAGAAGGTCAGATCAGAAAGAGGCATGATCATGGCAAAATCCGTACCTGGCGATGTGCTCCGGCAGGAAAGCATTATTACGGATATCTTTGGCAGGTTCACCATGGTATCAGGCCAGAACCACGAATTAATAACGGATCCGAATTACATCAAAGCAATGGATGCGGTCTACACTCTTGAAAACATGCTGCGCACCAGCCGCATGATATACAATGACAGCGTGGCAAAGCTAAACCGCGTGATCCGCATGTTTCCCACCTCGCTGGTTGCCCTGGTGCTGGGTTTCCGCCAGAGGGACTATCTGGAGGGGTGACAGCTTTCCGACACATATACTGATTCGGGGAGCGGCGCTTATATGGTGAATCTTAGAGCGGCGCTTATATGGAGGATCCTGGGGCGGCACTTATATGGGGAATCCGGCGAGTTGCACTCGTGCGGCGGATCCAGGGAGCAGTGCACGTACGGCGGATCCAGGGAGCAGTACACGTACGGCGGATCCAGGGAGCAGTACACGTACGGCGGATCCGAGAACGGTACTCATACGGCGAAAGCTGCCACTTTGATGCGACCTGGGCATTTTTTGCGCTAAATGGATGTTTGGCTCTTGATTTTGAGTTTAAATCTGGTAGAATGAATATGACAAATTAATAACGATGATTTGCATTACGAACCTTGGTTCACAGTACATAATTTTCATCATCGGTAAGCAATATTAATCTATATAAGCAAAGGAGATGTTTTTATGCCATTGGTTACGACCACTGAAATGTTCAAAAAGGCCTATGAAGGCGGTTATGCTATAGGAGCTTTCAACGTCAACAACATGGAGATAGTGCAGGGGATCACGGAGGCCGCGAAGGAAGTCAACGCACCGCTGATCCTGCAGGTATCATCCGGCGCAAGGAAATATGCAAATCATACTTACCTCATGAAGCTGGTCGAAGCTGCCATTGAGGAAACAGGTCTCCCGATCTGTCTGCACCTCGACCATGGCGACAGCTTTGAACTCTGCAAATCATGCATCGACGGCGGTTTCACATCTGTCATGATAGACGGCTCACATCTTCCCTTTGAAGAAAATATCAAGCTTACAAAGCAGGTCGTCGAATACGCACATGCTCACGGCGTGGTCGTAGAAGGCGAACTTGGCAGACTTGCAGGTATAGAGGACGCCGTCAATGTATCTGAGGAAGACGCAGCTTTCACAAATCCTGATGAAGTTGAGGAATTCGTCAGCAAGACCGGCGTCGACTCACTTGCCATTGCAATAGGTACCAGCCATGGCGCATACAAATTCAAGGGCGAAGCAAGGCTGAGATTCGACATACTTGAGGAAGTCGCAAGGAGGCTGCCGGGATTCCCGATCGTTCTCCACGGTGCTTCTTCAGTCATTCCGGAACTGGTCGACAAGATCAACAAGTACGGCGGCAGCATGCCCGGTGCAAAAGGCGTTCCGGAAGATATGCTCAGAAAGGCTGCAAGGTCCGCTGTCTGCAAGATCAACATAGACTCCGACCTGAGGCTTGCCATGACTGCGACGATCCGCGAATACATGGCTCAGCATCCCGACCACTTCGACCCCAGGCAGTACCTGGGACCCGCAAGGCTGGCCATCAAAGAGCTCGTCAAGAACAAGATAATCAACGTGCTTGGCTGCGACGGCAAAGCCTGATAAAACTGAAAGATTCGCATCTAAAAAACCCGGTGTCCGGAAGGATACCGGGTTTTTTGTACAATGGTGGGGGGCAGTTCTCAATTTTTTGACTTTTTAGGTGGGGGACAGTTCTCACTTTTATGACCTTTTGACCGGGGACATGACTGGGGGCAGTTCTCAACTTTTTGACTTTTTAGGTGGGGGACAGTTCTCACTTTTATGACCTTTTGACCGGGGACATGACTGGGGACAGTTCTCAACTTTTAGCTGTTTGGCAGAGCATTTCTTAACTTGTCAGCACCTTTCTATGCCAGTCCAGCATCTTCTGAATAAACTTTACTGAGATGTAAATACTAGTTTGAGATGGATAAGAGGGCCCGACACTGGTTTGAAGTGGTCATCAAGCTCGATACTGGTCTGAGGTGGACCAGCAAGCTTGACACTGGTTTGAAGTGGTCATCAAGCTCGATACTGATCTGAGGTGGACCAGCAAGCTTGATACTGGTTTGAGGTGGGTCAGTAAGTTCGATACTGGTTTGGGGTGGGTCACGGAAATAACAGCCGGTTAAGGGGTGTTGGCCTTTGCGTGTAAAAGTAGGAATACCAAGAAGCTTGTTCTACTATAGATTCGCTTCATTCTGGGAAGGTTTTTTCACAGCTCTGGGCGCGGAAGTCATAGTTTCGGATCCCACCAACAAAAGGATCCTGGATGATGGCGTGAAATCCTGCGTCGATGAGGCTTGCCTGCCTATCAAGCTGTTCTGCGGGCATGTGATGAACCTGAAAGGCAGGGCGGATTATATATTGGTGCCGAGGTTCACCAGCATCTCAAAAAACGAATACATATGCCCGGAATTCGGCGGGCTTCCTGATATGATCAGGCACACGCTGAAAGGATTGCCGAAACTGATCGATACTGAAATAAACATGAGAAAATCGGACAGGGGCGGCATGAAAGCAGCGATCGAAATGGGGGAAATGATCGGGGCCGGCAGGAGAAGGACCATAAAAGCCTTCCAACTGGCATCACAGGCTTTTCGCAAGGATCAGTTTCATACGGAATTCAGGGAAACGGTGCAAAAAGGTGAGAACTGTCCCTGGTTGGAAAGCCGAAAAAGTGAAAACCGTCCCCAAACGGAATGTCAAAAAGGTGAGAACTGTCCCCATCTGAAAAGTCAAAAAAGTAAGAACTGTCCCCGCCCCAAAAGCCGAAAAGGTGAGAACTGTCCCCTGTGTGTCGGGGTGATAGGACACCCGTACAACGTGTATGACAGGTATATCAGCATGGATTTGCTGAGGAAGCTGGTGAACCGAGGGGTCGAGGCCCGGACGATAGAGACGGTGGACGAAGCCGACATAAACAGGCACGCGTCCGGGCTGCGGAAGCCGATGTTCTGGAACTACGGCAGGATGGCTTACGGCGCGGCGCTGCACATGGCAGAAAGCGGCGAAGTCGACGGATTCATTTGCCTCACCAGCTTCGGCTGCGGCATCGACTCATTCGTAAATGATCTGATCGAAAGGCACATACGTCGCAGGTATGGCATCCCGCTGATAACCATGACGGTAGACGAGCATTCAGGAGAGGCCGGGTTCAACACGAGGCTGGAAGCCTTTATTGATATGCTGCAATGGAGAAGGCAGAATGAAGATCACATTTCCGCATCTGGGTAATACATATATTTGCGTAAAATCAATACTTGACGATATCGGCGCAGACTACGTCATCCCGCCATTCAACAACAAAAAGGCGCTAGAACTCGGCACCAGGTACTCTCCTGAAATGGTTTGCCTGCCGTTGAAGATCAACATCGGAAACTACATACAGGCGTACGAGATGGGCGCCGACACGATCCTTATGGCAGGAGGCTGCGGTCCGTGCAGGTTCGGGTATTATTCTCAGCTCCACAGGGAAATACTGAGGGACGCAGGCTTCCCAATGGAAGTGATCACGATGGAGGGCACAGATATAAGAGACCTGATCTCGAGGATATGCAGGGTCGTGCCCGGCAAGGCGGAACTAATGAAGCTGCCGTCCATCCTGCTGCGTGCCGTGGAAATCGCAAAACGCGCAGACGAACTGGAAATGCTCGTTTTCAGGACCAGGGCCCGCGAATGTGAACGCGGCGCAACGGACAGGATATATAATGGATTCAGGATCAAAGCCCTCGAAACAAAGGGGACAAAAAGCATCCTCAAATTACTGGCTGAAACAGAAGCTGCACTGAAATCGGTCCGCCTTGACCCAAATGCAGACCCGCTGAAAATAGGCATAGTGGGCGAAATATACACCGGCATCGAGCATTTTGCCAGTTTTGACATCCAGCACAGGCTTGGCAGGCTGGGTGCGGAAGTTGACAGGAAAGCCACGGTGAGCAACTGGATCATCGAGCACATGATAAAAAAAGCCCTCCGCCTGCCCAGGGACATGGAGTTTGCGAAAG
>JAAZKL010000333.1 GCA_012799845.1 Clostridiaceae bacterium | reverse complement strand
TATTGTGATAAAGTTGCTGTCGTGCCAGGCTCGGCGTTTATCGTAAAATGGAACAACAGGTGGGAGATACAATGCTTAAGGTTTTTCTTCTATGGATTAGCGGGATGGGGGATCGAGATGGTCTGGACGGGCATGCACTCGCTGTTCAGCGGTGACCTGACGCTTCTGGGACAGTCGAATCTCTGGATGTTTTTCATATACGGCTGCGCGGTTTTTCTCGAACCGCTGCACCATGCGATTTCGCGATGGAACTGGCCGTTACGGGGGCTTCTCTGGGTGATCGTGATATGGACCATCGAATACGGCAGCGGACTTCTGCTGTACAAGGTACTGGGGGCATATCCGTGGTACTACTCGGACAGGCTTGCTGTGAACGGTCTGATAACGCTTTCCTATGCGCCGGCCTGGTTCGTGGCCGGCCTCATATTCGAAAAATTCCACAAAAGCCTGGACGAGTTCGGCATAGCGTAGAAAGAACACAATAAAGAACAGATTTAATGCGGAATCAGGCGGAAAAAGTCTGGTAAGAAGAGAAAGAATGCGGTAGAGTGCAGGGAGAGTACCGTATCAGGCGGAAAGAATAAAGCAGAGTGCAGGAAGAATACGACATCAGGCGGAAGGAATACAACAGAGTGCAGGAAGAATATAACATCAGTCGGAAAGAACATGTCAAAGTACTAAGAGAATGCAGCATCAGGCAGAAAGAATCTTAACAGAGTGAAGAGAAAATCCGACATAGTTCAGAAATGGGAATGACTCCCGGCAGATTGCGTTTCAGCCGGCATTAAATTAAAATAATAGAGCGGGCTGCGTTTAGCGGGCGAGGCAGCCCATCGGCGAGCCGAGCAGTGTCATTGGAAGCCGGCGGGGCATTGGCAGAAATAGCAGTCCATCAGAGAGCCCGGCATGAGAGGGGTCAGAATGGCTAAAACCATCGAAAGAGATAAAAGGGGATACGCAGGCAGTGCACGTCGTGGGCGTACAGGCAGCAAACACATGGAGCGCTCAGGTGGCGTTCATCGTGGACGCCCAGGCAGCAAGCAGATGGAGCGCTCAGTTGACGCACGCTGCGGGCGCCAAGGCAGATCCCCCCGGAACACAAAACCGGCGCGGAAATCAGTGGCAAAGCGCCTCTTTGCGTTTCTGCTCTTCCAGTTCCTGTTTGCACTGTTCACGATGCCCCTGCTCATATTCTACGGCCCTTTCGAGGAAGTCAAGGGCACCATCGTAGGTGCATCCTGGAACACGCTGAACCACCGGTACATTGCAAGATTCTTCCTTTCTGATGAAGCGATAACAAGGATCATACGCAGTTCATTCGCTGATGACCCCACTGCAAGGGGCGAATCGCTCGAAAAGATTGAACTGAGCGGCGAGCATGACGGCACCATCGAGGTTTACAACATCGAAAGCAGGGACTTCGAGGGAAAGCTAATGGTCGTGCACGATCCAACAAGAGTAATAGTGGGCTATTCGTCGCTGTTCCCGGACTCTGGAGAGACAACCAGCAAGATCGCGAAAAACAACGGGGGAGTGGCGAGCATCAATGCCGGCGGGTTCCTTGACAAGGGATGGACAGGCACCGGCGGAGTACCGATGGGGTTCATCATCCACGACGGCAAGGTAGTCTTCGATCAGTATGAAGGCAGGGATGTAAAGCAGGAAACAGTGGCATTCACAGAAGAAGGGATGCTCATTGTAGGCAGGCATACGATTAAACAGTTGATGGAGTACGGCGTGAAGGAAGGCGTCAGCTTTGGTCCGCCTCTCATCGTCAACGGCAAGCCGACCATCAAAAAAGGCGACGGCGGATGGGGCATCGCTCCCCGCACGGCGATAGGGCAGAGGAAGACCGGCGAGGTGTTGTTGCTGGTCATCGACGGGCGCACTCTCAACTCGCTCGGAGCAACATTGAGAGAGGTCCAGGATGTCCTTCTCGAATACGGCGCGGTAAATGCCGCAAATCTCGACGGCGGCTCATCGACGACCATGTATTATAACGGAAAGGTTATAAACAAGCCGTCGGACAAGCTCGGCGAAAGACTGGTGCCGTCAGCCTTCGTAGTACTGCCGGAGAGAAACGGCGACGGTATTGGCTGAGTCAGAAGAGACGGAAGCGCCAGTACAGAGTAAGGGCAGCGCTGAGTCAGACTCGACGGCAGCGGCTGAGTTGAAATGGATACCAGCGCTGAGCCGGAAACGATGGAAACGCTGGGGCGAAGGAGACAGCAAATGAAGAAATTTAAAATGATATATAAATGGATACTCATTTCGGTCATTCTGCAGGCAGCATTCCTTTCATGGCTTAACTTCATTTATCTGCCCGGCAGGGGACAGTTCAGGTCAACGATGTATGAAACGGAGCTTCATACCGTAAGGGACCGGAGTTACAGGCTGCCCGAGGGCGCGTCCGACATAAGCGTTTCCTTCGATGGGCTGTATGCCGCTTTCAGGCTTGATGAAGAGATCGTGGTGGCGGATCTCGACAGCGGCGAAGAAATCAAAAGGCTCGGGCCTGACGGCGGGGAATTCACATACCACAGATGGCTCCCGGACAGGGAGATGCTGATCTATGCAATAAAGGAGCCGGAGGGCAATAGCGGGCGCGTCCGCATATCCACCCATGACGTAGTTCCCGGCCTCGACAGGAGTTACCCTGATATAAAGGGGCTGCCTGAGGGCAGCGGCGTTATCGGCATTGAGCTTTCGCCGATGACCAACATAGTGTACCCGATGATAAAGACCAGCAACACGAGGGCCAGGGTCTACAGGTTCGATATAATGGACAACCTCAGCCTCATATTCAAAACGGATCTTACCACTGTAATAAAGGAAACGATGTATACCGACAACCTGGTATACCAGCTCGCGGGTGAAAGGATAAGCATCAGGAACGGGCACACGGGAAAGACCATATATATACCTGTAAAGGAAGCGAACCTGTTGCTGGATATCGACGGCAGCGACGTTCTGTATGCAGGCGCTGCGGATAAATCAGGCGGTGTGACGGCGATCTATTACGGCAGGATCGGAACGGAATCAGCCGGCACAAAAGCGGCTGGTCAGGCAACATCCGGTGGTGCGGCAGCGGCCGGCACGAAAGCAGGTGGCACCAATGCAACCGGCACGAAAGCAGCAGGCTGGGACAGCATACAACTCAGCAAGCCGGTCGTTCCGGACGATATCATAATCACTGCCGACGGGTCAGTCTACATTGCCGACAGGCAAAACAGGACCGTCAAATGCATAAAACACAGCAATGGGCGGAAGGGCTTGACCGGCGGGTCGTCTGGCGGACAGAACGAGTCGCCCGGCCAAGACGGTGGGACATCCGGAGGAAAGAACGGGTTGCCCGGCCAAAATGTAGGAACTCCCGATAGCCAGAACGGGTCGCCCGGCCAAAACGGCGGGACGGCACAGCACAACTGCAGGCCCATCAAATACAAAGGCCAGTTTCTGACCATGCTGGACCGCTATATCGTGTATCTCGACGGCAATGAACTTGTGTTGAGAACGCTGGAAAAATAGAGTAGAATAGTTACCGTACAAGGCTCATGGCATCAATGCCTGTTTTATTATGAAAATTAGGGGTAACAATAATAGAAATGAAGCAAAAACTTGACAGGAGGTTTGCCAAAATGGCTGAAGGGAAAGCATTAGCACTGACAAAGGAAAATTTCGATGAAATATTGAATGGAACAGACAAGCTGGTCGTTGTAGATTTCTGGGCTGCGTGGTGCGGTCCGTGCAGGGCGGTTGCGCCCATAATCGAGGAACTGGCAAAGGAATACGAAGGTCGTGCTGTGATAGGCAAGGTGAATGTCGACGACCAGAATGAGATTTCGTTCAGGTACAGGATCATGAGCATCCCGACTATCATATTCTTCAAAGGCGGCCAGGTGGTTGATAAAGTCGTCGGCGCCAGGACCAGGGAAGAACTCGCCCAGCTCATTGATAAAAATTTATAATATGCATTTGGCTCAGTTTCCCAGAAAACCGTTTTTTAAAGAATTATTTCAATATAAGCAGGAATTTGTAAAAGAATATTGAATATATAAGATTAGATTGCGATTGAGAAGGGGGATTCCTGTGGCTCGAG
>JAAZKL010000332.1 GCA_012799845.1 Clostridiaceae bacterium | reverse complement strand
TATCCGTATATTCCGTCTCACCGCTGAAGTCAAGCTCTGTTCCGTAAATACTGACCTGCTCCTCGATATTATCCGGAACGTTAATGGTCATGATGAACTGCCCGTTATCAACCGGCACTCCTTCTTCAAGAACTTTACGGATGGCAAGCCGGAATTCTGTTTCAGGATCCGTTTCATTTTCTGTATTGTCTGCCTTTTCTGCATTAGCTGTACCGTCGGCAATCCCGGTCTCGGCAGATACGGTTCCGGTTTTCGTTTCGCCCAGGTCGGTACTTTCCGGAGCTGTATTCTGATCAGCAGTTGCAGCGTTGTTCTTTTGTGCGGCATTGGATACAGGCGCGGTACTGTTCACAGGAGAAACTTTGGTTGCCGGGGCAGAATTCTCTCCCGCAATATCGTCATTTCCGGCATATACTGCCGTCATGGCTGCAATGAATATCATCAATACGATAAAAACAAAACCCAGTTTTTTTAGCATTTCATTATCTCCCGAACTGCTTAGCCATTATATGCATATGGCTGCAGATAAATACTTTTTTACTAGCTTTATTATACTGAAATTCTGTTACAGAAATATTACACGCCATTTAAGAATAAATTACATAAAAATCCCTCAAAACGCATGATTTTACGGGCTTGTCTGGCTCACGGGAAGCCTGACCGTGACCTCCGTGCCAGCGCCAACTTTACTGGTTATGTTAATCGAACCCTTGTGGGCTTCCACGATCTCTTTCGCTATGGAAAGGCCGAGTCCGGTACCTCCCATTTCCCTGGAACGGGCCTTGTCCACCCTGTAAAACCTTTCAAATATCCTGTTTATATCCTCCTCGGGTATACCTATGCCTGTATCCGAGACCTTGAAATATACATCATTGTATATTTTCCCGATGTATACGGTGATGCTGCCTCCCTCAGGCGTGTACTTCACCGCGTTGCCTATGATGTTGAACGCAACCTGTTCAAGCCTGCCGTAATCCCCTTCTATCTCGGGTATTTCATTTATGACAAAGCATTCGATCTTCTGCCGTCTCGAATCCACTTCGATCTTCATCCTTTCGACAGTGCTCTTCACAAGTTCGGCAAGGGACATCTTCTCGAAATTCCATCTGGTCTGCTGGTTATCCAGCCTCGACAGCTGCAGCAGATCCCTGATCAGCCTGGTCATCCTGTCTGACTCGTTATTGATGACAGTGAGGAAATGCTCCGCAGTTTCCCTGTCATCCAGCGCACCGTCCAGGAGCGTTTCCGAATAGCTCTTTATCGATGTCAGCGGCGTCCTGAGCTCATGCGACACGTTTGCGACGAACTCCTTGCGCATTTCCTCAAGGCGTTGCTGTTCGGTTATATCCTGCAGCACTGCGATGACACCCTCAGGCTTCTTGCTCTCATCTGTGAACACAGCGAAATACACCTTTATGCTCTTATCCCCTACAGAAAGGTTCATCTCGGTTGTTTGGCGCGACTGCAGATAAAGGACATCTTCAAGGGAATATTCGAATCCGAAGCGGTCGCGGTATTCCTGGAAGCTCGTCAGGCCATCGGCGCCGAGGATACGCGCGGATGCGGGGTTCGTGTGTATTACTTCCCCTTTCAGGTTGAATGCTATTATGCCGTCCGTCATATAGTTCAGGATGGTCTCCAGCTTGCTCTTCTCGCTGGATATCTCGATAAGGTTGTTTTTCAGGTTGGTCGCCATGTAATTGAATGTATCCGCCAGTTTGCCTATCTCATCGCCTGATTTGACCTCCAGTTCCTGGTCGAAATCCCCCTTTGCAATACTCTCGGCCTTGCGCATCAGTTTCGCCAGCGGATATGTGATGGTACGCGAAAGAAAATAGCCTGCCGCAAATGCTATGGCAAAGCCGATCAGCAGGCTCGTGTATATGATATTGTTGAAATACCTGGTGATTTCCGCCCAGTCATCCTTATAGTAACGGAAATAGATGATATTGCCGCTCACAGGCCTGGCATAATCATAGAAGCTCATGCCGCTGGAGCTTTCAAGTATCTTTTTGTTATTTTCCGTGCCGGTAAGGGCTTGTACGAAATTGTCCGAGGCAAGAAGCGACTTGACGGCAAGGTCACGAGGATTACTCATGAGTTCCTTGTCGTTCGTGTAATAGATCTCGCCGTTTTTGTCGACTATGGTGTAGCTTCTGTTCTCAAGGTTGAGCAGGAAAATGTCTTTGCTGTTTTCCAACGCCGCTTTCAGTTCCTCGGCGCTGTGAGAGACGTTTCTGACAGACCATTCTTCAAATCCCTTTTCAATTCTCTTCCTGAAGTTGTCGTAGTATTTGCTTTCTATCCTGCCGTTCAGATACAGCCCTATCGGAATGACAAGGCAGAATATTATAAGGCAGAAGAAGCTGACCAAACGCCACTGTAAACTCCTCGGAAACATAAGCACCTCGCCCGTTTACTCTTCCGGCTTATCGAAGTAGTAACCAACTCCTCGCTTGGTCATGATGTACTCGCAATTGGCAGGATCCCTCTCCAGTTTTTCCCTGACACGCCTGATGGTCACATCCACGGTCCTGACATCGCCGTAATACTCATAGCCCCAGACCTTCTCAAGGAGATTCTCCCTTGTGAATATCTGCCCCGGATGCATGGCAAGGAACTTGACCAGTTCGAATTCCCTC
The DNA here is from genome assembly GCA_012799845.1 of Clostridiaceae bacterium. GTDB lineage: Bacteria > Bacillota > Clostridia > Acetivibrionales > DTU013 > DTU013. The sequence goes on along the minus strand of JAAZKL010000332.1, from coordinate 948 downwards.
AGCGTCAGTTCGATGACCGCACCGTCCCTCTTGACCTCGTACCTGTCGCAATCGATCGTCAGGTCCCTGATCTCGACGGTGTTAGTCCTGGTCGCTGCCACTTCTTCCATCGCCGTTCTTCTGATGTTCGCCTTTATCCTCGCCATTAGCTCCCGCTGGCTGAACGGCTTTGTGATGTAATCGTCGGCGCCCAGTTCAAGGCCGAGCACCTTGTCCACCTCTTCCTCCTTTGCCGTCAGCATGAGTATGGGCGTGGAGATCGACTGCCTCAGCTTTCTGCATACTGTGAAGCCGTACATTTTGGGCAGCATGACATCCAGCAGGATAAGGTCCGGCTTCTCGCTGAGCGCCAGTTCCACCGCCTGTTCACCGTCGTAAGCCTCGATGGTGGTGAAGCCTTCTTTCCTCAGGTTGAATTTCAAAATGTCAACAATATTTTTCTCGTCGTCTACAATCAATATTTTCCTGCTCACAAAATACTCTCCCTTAGCTAACGTCATTGAGATTATGCATACACGCATAACGACATACATGCCGGGTATATATAGGACACAGCATAAATTATATCATTTTATACCGCTGGCATACAATCAAATACGGCAATTTGCTTTTTTTACCTTTTATCTCCCCCACCTTACATTTGTCACTGAGGATACGCTGAGATATTCCTCCGAATAGTCGTAGACCTTATTGAACAACAGTTTGTAATCCGTGGACGGATCCAATTCGTCAAACCTGAGTATCAAAGTCAAAGGATCGATATAGGAGATACCGATCGGTACTTTCCTTACCGTTTCTCCATTTTCCGCGTACTCGAGGATATAGTTCGCAACATTGATGTTCGTCTGGTTGAACGCTATCTCCATATTGAACAGCAGCTTGATCGAGTCCCTGGAGATGGTGACTGCATCGATTATTTCAGGCTTGATTATATCATTGCTCTTTGGC
>JAAZKL010000331.1 GCA_012799845.1 Clostridiaceae bacterium | reverse complement strand
TATTTTTAGAGGGTGCCGCCCAGGCTGCGAAAACATATGGGAGATGCTTGTTGTCAAGGGCGTTCCTGACTCTCAAAACATCAGGATGATTCTTTTTTTCTTTTCCCTACAGTAAACTGACGCTATCAACTGTCCCCCTCACATTGATTTATTGCATTCATGTGTGTTAGAGTATGGAAGGAGAATTAAATTTTCTGGAAGTACAATAAGGAAGTGATTGAGTGGGAGATATTTTGCAGGCAAATATCGAAGATATGCCGGGAATGTCGTTTGATTGCGAATGCGGAAGGAAGCATTCCGTTGATATAGGCAAACTGGTTATTGGCAGCGATAACCTGGATGAGATTGTGGAAGGGCTTAGTGCGTTTCGTGGCGAGAAGCTTCTCGTTTTGATGGACAAAAATACATATGGCGCTTTTGGCGAAATCGTCGTGAAGCGGCTGCTGGATTACGGATTTCAGCTGAAATCGTTCATGTTTGACACAGGGGATCGTATGCTGCTGCCGGATGAAAGGTCAATCGGAAGGGCGTTGCTTGAGGTCGAGCCGGATACGACGTTTATCCTTGTTGCAGGTTCGGGTGTTCTGAGCGATATTGCCCGGATCGTAAGTTACAGGACCGGCAAACGGTTTGCGATCGTGGCGACAGCTCCTTCGATGGACGGGTATACTTCGGTTGGATCGTCGCTGATCGTTGGCAATACAAAGACGACGATTTACAGCCACTATCCCTGCGCGATTTTCGCAGACACCTCTGTTATGCGAAATGCGCCGATGATAATGATCCGGGCCGGGTTCGGCGATGTTATCGGAAAGCTGACAGCGCTTGCAGACTGGAATCTGACGAGGATCATTAATAATGAGTATTACTGCGGCACAATAGCAAAGCTAGTTCAGAAGGGTGTCGGCAAGTGTATGGAAAGCGCCGAAGGGCTGGCTGCCAGGGATGAGCGGTCGATACGCTGCTTAATTGATGCATTGATTTTAACAGGGCTGTCCATCGGACTTGCAGGCGTGTCAAGACCGGCTTCCGGGACGGAGCATCAACTGGCTCATTACTGGGAGATCAAGGCTGTGGAGAAGGGGGAGGAGCATCCGCTTCATGGCAACTCGGTCGGCGTAGGCACTGTTGTAACGGCAATGCTGTATGAGCTTGCTTCAGGGATTCTGCCGGAGGGCATTGATTATCCCAAAGCTGATTTTGTCAAAAGTTTGCTTGAGAAGGTTGGCGCGTTCACCAACCCGAGGGATCTGGGAATAAGTCGGGAATTGTTTGTCGAAAGCATGATGAATGCGATGAATATGAAGGATAAATACACTGTTTTACGGTATTGTGCGCAAAAAGGCAAGCTGGAAGAGTTTACTGATATTATCACCAGGGAGTTATATAACTGACAGTTGTAAAACCGGGTAATCTTACGGCTGACGGATAAGCAACCGGGAAATCTTCAGTTGACGGGAAAAGCAGACAGGAAATTTGCGATTGACGGAGAAAGAAGCCGGGAAATCATACTGCTGACGGACGCGGTAACCAGCCAGCCATATTACTGACGGACGCAGCAACTGATTGGATATGTGACTGGTAGGGATAGCAGTCTGAAAATCATATAGCTCGCATAAAAAGCAGCCGGGGTACAATAAAGTTGGCAGAAACAACAATAACCGGAAGGACATATAACTCGCGGAAACGGCAACAGAGGGATCATTTTGCTTACAAAAACAGCTGTCGGCAGGACATATAGCTGGCTGAAACAGCAACCGGGTGATTATATAGCTGCCGGCAGGACATATAGCTGGCTGAAACAGATACCGTGAGGTTTTGTGACTCAGGAGGTTTATGGCTGATAAACAGGATGTTCTAAAACGCAAGAAACTTTTTGTACTGGATATGGATGGGACGTTCTACCTGGGCAACAGATTGCTGGAAGGTTCGTTGGACTTCCTCGATAAGCTTAAGGCAAATGGCGTCGACTTTCTGTTTTTCACAAACAACTCTTCGAGGACGGCTCCCTTCTACACGAAGAAGCTTGAATCGATGGGATGCCTTGTGGATGAGGGATCCATCGTCACGTCCGGCGACGTTACCATCAGGTTTATTATGGAACACTACAGGGATGCCGGCGTTTATCTTGTGGGGACGGACCTGCTGAAGGAGAGTTTCGCACACGGCGGCGTGAAACTGACCGATGACAGCCCTGATATCGTAGTACTGGGGTTCGATACTTCGCTTACATATGAGAAGATCGAGCGGGCATGTTATTTTATAAGGAAAGGCGCGATTTTCATCGCAACGCACCCTGACCTGAACTGCCCGACGGAAGACGGCTTTATTCCTGACTGTGGCTCGATGTGCGCCCTGGTGACTGCTTCCACCGGCGTGGAACCGAGATATCTCGGGAAACCGTTTAGAGAGACTGTTGACATGATAAAGCTATTAACAGGCAGGAACGATGATGAGATTGCATTTGTCGGGGACAGGCTTTATACTGATATAGCTATAGGCGTGAACAACGGGATCACCAGCATACTCGTACTTACCGGAGAAACGTCCCCCGCCGATGTAGAATGCTCGCAAATAAAGCCGGACTTTATTTTTGATTCACTGTACGCGCTGGGGCAGGCGCTGTGAGGTTGTTGGCAAGGTGCATGAAGCAATAAATGCCAGTGTGTCGGGTAAAGAGATACAACATAAGATGCTCGAGGCAGCGGATAGAGAGATGCAACGTGGGATCCTGAGGCGTCAGATTGTGAGACGTGACATGAGGTGAAATGCTAAAGGGTGCAGGATAGAGAGATGCAACACGAGATGCCTGAGGCGTCGGATTGAGAGACGCGGCATAAGGTGCTTGGGGCAGCGGATAGAGAGATGCAACATGAGACGATTGAGGTGTCAGACAGACAGATAAGACAAGAGATGCCTGAAGCGTCGGATAGAGAGACATCATGTGATGATTGGGGGTCATATAGACAGATACGACATGAGGTTTTGAGGTGTGGATAGACAGGTGAAACATAAGGTGAGTTGTAACTTATGTTAACCAGGTATCAGGCCGGCTGATCACTAAGACATATATTTAACTGGTCAGCCGATATGAATTTACTATAAAGTAAGGCACGGCGTTCGCCGGTTGGCCGGCCGTGATGTTAACAACAATACGTAAATGGGACACGAATGCAAAGGAGAATACAGCATGGCTGATATTGCTGCTCAATTGATACGGGAGTTTAGCCTTAAGCCTTTTCAGGTCCAAAACACCATCAGGCTCATAGACGAAGGCTGTACCATTCCGTTCATTGCAAGATACAGGAAGGAACAGACAGGCGAACTGAACGACCAGGTACTGAGGGAACTGTACGACAGACTGGTTTACCTTAGGAACCTGAAGAGCAGGAAGGAAGAAGTCAGGAGGCTCATCGAGGAGCAGGGAAAACTGACAGGTGAGATTTCGTCTGCCCTCGACGCCTGCACGAGTATGCAGGAAGTCGAGGATATTTACAGGCCATTTAGGCCAAAGAGAAGGACCAGGGCGTCCATTGCCCGTGAAAAGGGCCTGGAGCCGCTTGCGGAGATCATTTACAGGCAGGATATCGTATCCGGGGATATATACGATATAGCGCAGCGTTTCGTCAACTCTGAAAAAGGTGTCAACAGCGCTGATGAAGCTCTCGCCGGTGCCATGGACATAATCGCGGAAGACATTTCTGATGACGCTGAAATCAGAAAGAGCGTCAGGAAACTGTTCTTCAAACACGGTATGCTGGTGTCCGGGGCTGCAAAGGAAGAAGATTCGGTTTACAGGATGTATTATGATTTCAGGGAACCGGTATCAAGGATCGCCAAACACAGGATACTGGCGGTTAACAGAGGAGAGAAGGAAGGTTTCCTCCAGGTAAAGATAGAGGTGCCGGAGGAGTTGATAATTGAATTTTTGGTGGCGAAGGCGGTCAGAAAAGGAAAATCGGTCACAGCGGAATATGTTGAAAAAGCCGTTGAGGATTCGTTCAGACGCCTGATTTCGCCTTCTGTTGAAAATGAAGTAAGGAACGAACTGACAGAACTGGCCGGCGAGCAGGCGATCAAGGTGTTTGCAGAAAACCTGAGGAATCTTCTGCTGCAGCCCCCCGTCAAGGGAAGAGTTGTCCTTGGCCTTGATCCTGCTTACAGGACCGGCTGCAAGCTGGCTGTTGTTGACGACACAGGTAAAGTGCTGGCGATTGATGTGATTTATCCTACGCCGCCGCAGAATAAGGTGGAGGAAGCAGAGAGAATCCTGTTGAACCTGATCGAAAAACACAAGGTCGATATCGTTTCGATCGGTAACGGGACGGCTTCAAGAGAGTCGGAAATATTTGTGGCAAACGCCTTGAAAAAGCTTGACAGGAAGGTTTACTATATGGTTGTCAGCGAAGCGGGCGCATCAGTGTATTCTGCATCAAAGCTGGGGGCAGAGGAGTTTCCCGATTTTGATGTTTCACTGAGGAGTGCGGTTTCGATAGCCAGACGTCTGCAGGACCCGCTGGCCGAGCTCGTTAAAATAGATCCCAAGGCTATCGGTGTCGGGCAATACCAGCATGATATGAACCAAAAGCGGCTCAGCGAGACTCTCAGGGGTGTCGTGGAGGACTGCGTCAACAGTGTTGGTGTTGATCTGAACACTGCGTCGTCTTCCCTGCTTTCCTATGTGTCCGGCATAAATGCAGTTGTGGCGAAAAATATCGTCGAGTACAGGGAAAAAGCCGGGCGCTTCAGCAGCAGGCTGGAATTGAAGAATGTCAAAAAGCTGGGAGACAAGACATTTGAGCAATGCGCCGGCTTCCTCAGGATCCCGGAGGGGCAGAACATACTTGACAATACATCGGTCCATCCGGAATCCTATGATGCGGCTTTAAAGCTGCTGGAACTGACGGGATACACGCCTGATGATGTTAAGAACAGGAAGTTGGACGGCCTTGAAGAAGAGGTCAGGAAAAGAGGGATCGAGGCGATTGCTTCTGCGATAAATGTCGGCGTTCCGACCTTGAGAGATATAGTAAGCGAGTTGATGAAGCCGGGACGTGACCCGAGAGATGAACTGCCGAAGCCAGTTTTTATGACGGATGTTCTTTCTATCGAAGACCTCAGACCTGACATGGTTTTGACGGGAACCGTCAGAAACGTCGCGGATTTTGGTGCGTTTGTGGATGTTGGTGTGCATCAGGACGGGCTTGTGCACATATCGGAGCTTTCTGACAAGTTCGTGAGAAATCCGATGGAAGTGGTTTCGGTCGGTGATATCGTTAAGGTGAGGGTGTTGTCTGTCGACGTTGAGAGAAAGAGGATAAGCCTCAGCATGAAGAATGTATAGCAGTCAGGGAGGCAGTGTGAGATGCCGGCGGAAGTATGGCATAATGTTGAAGTGGCAGTGGTGAGTTTAGTGGTATCGCGGTAGAGCGGCGGCATGTTTGTACGCATGTCACTAATACGGCAGAGGGCTTCCGGGTATGGCAGCGAAGCAACAGGGTTCAGGACAACGTGACATCGAAGCGACTGGGCTCAGGATATCGTGACAGTAATACAGCAGTAGATTTGAGATGAGGCGATCGGGTAGGCTTAGTTGCAAATTATCGGTTGTGTGTTGGCCTGTTGTGCAGACGAAACGGTTTTTGTATTATTATAGAGAAACATGAGTAACTATATTCCGGAAAGAAGGAATCGGACAATCATGACAAAAGTTATGATAAATGCTGTGAAAAAGTATCCTTCCCTGGTAATAACACCGGGAGTCGTTTTCCTTATTGCTGCAGTATTCAACAGGTTAGTTCCGGTAATGGCCATGATAATCGGTGTAGTAAATATGACTGGCGGCGACTTTTTTGACAGTGTGCTGGCAATTTTGCAGATGATGACCGATCTGCAGAACATTCCTCTGATACTTATAGTAGTTGCCGCTTTGGCCATATTGCTTTCAGTTCTTACTGGTTTGATACTGCCTGGCTATCTGCTTGCAGCAAGCGACGCACTGGAGAAGGGAACCAGGAAAAAAGGCTTGATTTTGGAGGGCATTAAGAAATATTTCCTGAGATTCTTCCTTATGACGATCGCAGTCGTCATTTCTGCCGTGGTTTTACTCTTATTTCTGCTGGTCGCAATCGTGCCTGCCATCGTCATGACCAGGGTTGCGTTTTCATCAAGCCCTGAGCTTCTGGTAGCAGCGATTTTCATTGACATCATGACCATTGGGGTCGTTTTCGCAGGTCTCTCGTTTTTTTCAGTTTATACATACATGTGGTATATTGCATCATTGACAAAGGTCAAAAAACCCTTCAAACTTGGCAAAGAAATTGCTGACTGCCGATTCTGGAACATTGTGCTGGGCCTTTTCATATTCGATGTAATATTTGCCGTCGGCTTCTTTATAATTTATATGGCAGGAATCCAAATCATCAGGTATGCGGCGGGCTGGATATTTGCAACGGCATTTTTCACAGCCCTGGCGCTATATCTTGTGAAATTTTTCAAGGATAATTTGAGTGAGGGGACATTTCTCAAAAAAGTAAATTAAGGAGCCGGGTTCAGGGGGAATCAGTGGGGACAGTTCTCAACTTTTGAATTGGGGGACATTCCTCAACTTTTATCTTCAGGCAGCTCTTTTGCAGAAAATCTAATGCCTGATTTTATCAAATGATTTATCAATATGATCACTGCAACTGATTTACAGTTGTTATCTAAAGAAATGTCCCTCTGTTTATTAAGTGAAGAAGCGTCCCTGCTATAGAGAAGTGTCCCCAAACTTTTCCTTAAGTTGCGAAGTTGTGCTTGCCGATTTTGAGGACGATACGTCTTGACCATATCCATGAACTGGTGGCTGTTGCAGGGTTGTAGTAGTATACGCAGCCATATGTCGGATCCCAGCCATTCAGGGCATCTCTTGCTGCTTTGATGGCAGTTGCGTTTGGCTCGAGGTTGATTTGGCCGTCGTCAACCACATCAAAGGCGCCGGGCTGATATATTACGCCGGCGATAGTGTTGGGAAATCTGGAGTCCCTGACTCTGTTCAGCACAACTGCTCCGACAGCGACTTGACCGACATATGGTTCTCCGCGGGCTTCACCATGGATTAACCGGGCCAGCAAATTAAGGTCTCTGGAATCGCCTGAAGTACCGCCGCCACCACCTCCTGCAGGTTGGCCGGTCGGCAGCCCGATAGCGGCCAGTGTTTCCGGACCGGCTATCCCATCGACCGTTAAGCCATGCTTTGCCTGGAAGTCTCTCACTGCGCTGTAAGTCAAATAACCGTATACGCCATCGACTTCACCTTGGTAATAGCCCCATTCCTTCAGCCTGCTTTGGATGTTACGGACTTCCTGCCCGGTTGATCCGTATCCCGACAGCACAGCGATGCTTTTATCGAGTAATTTTGCGATATATGTCTGATTGCACAATGCAAAAACAGTCAGAACAGTAACAAAAACGAGCAATGCGGTTTTCTTACGCAACGACATCCCTCTTTTCGCTTGTATTGCATAGTTTTTTTATTTTTTGTATCAGGCGGGAAATTATTCAGAAAAGTAGTATATAGATCAGGATTATGAGCAGAAGATCGTCATCGAATGATTCTTCAAGCAGCAGAACGATGAGGCCTATCAAAATTATTTCCTCGATTGTAATATGCCTGCGTATGTAGTTGACGATCCTGGTCAGTGAGAAATTCCCTTGGCTTTTTGCCGCTTTAAAGGTTTTGACTTCCTTTTCATTCGGGAGCGGGATGCCGAAGAAGTCTGAGTCATCATGGGAATATGACCCGACATTGTTCATTGGGTAAGATGGACTTGATGCATAGAATTGAGGTATGTATTTCTTGGAGCTCTTGATCGGCCTTTTATAAGGCATCCGGTTCACCTCGTCTGTTTTTCCTGCTCATTCAGTTGTCTGCTCAGACTCGCTATCTGCAGCAATTGTATGCAGTTGCCTATCTTCTTTTGCCTTCTGGAGTTCATAAACGGCTTTATCGCGTTCAAAAGGTTTATCCGTGGATCGTTTGCAGCATTCAGCCTGTTAAGCGCACTTTTTGCTGTATTGAGTACATCTCTGTTTACTGCTTGATAATCCTCGGAGGCAGGTGGTGGGGAGGATGTCTGTGCCGGAGTGTTCTGTATTGAACTGTCTGGCTGCGCGGAAACAGCAGAATTGTCAGTTTCTGAAGGACTGTCCCCCACTTTTTCTCCGACTTTTGAAGAACTGTCCCCGCCCCTGTCTTTCTCAAGGGAGGTTGAAAGCAGGGAGATGAGTTCCTTAACGTTGTCCGGCACATCGTCATGTCCGAGCAGTTGTGCTATCTGCTGAACTTTTTTGTTAAGATCATCACTCATGGTTGTTTCCTCCATACCCAGGCACTAATAATATATTCATTAACCACTTAATAATGTCTTTTATTTGATGATGTCTTTAATTTTACCAATTATTTCGGGCCCGTTTTCACCCAG
>JAAZKL010000330.1 GCA_012799845.1 Clostridiaceae bacterium | reverse complement strand
CCCGAATATTCTTATATTGAATCTGAAGGGGGAGACGGGTTGTTATGATTATTGTGATGAGAAAGTCCAATTTAGTTCTGATAGGACTTATTTTTGCACTTCTGCTGGCTATATACAGCCTGAACATGGATGTGGATTCCCAGACCGCCATGACGGCCGACAGGGCCGCCAGCCAGAGGACGGTCATCGTTGACGCGGGACATGGAGGAGAGGATCCCGGGAAAATAAGCAGTTACAGCGGCCTCAAGGAAAAGGACCTGAACCTTAAGATAGCTTTCAGGGTCAGGGAACTGCTTGAACAGGACAATTACAACGTGATCATGACTCGCGAGGAAGATAGGCTCGTATACAAAGAAGGGACCACGGACATATATTACAAGAGGCTCCAGGACCTCACCAGGCGCAAGGAGATAATGGACAACAGCGGGGCGGACATCGTGGTCAGCATCCATGCCAACAGCTTTACGGATGCACGGTACTACGGGGCGCAGACTTTTTATCCGGCTGATTCGCCCGAGAGCAAAAAACTGGCTGAATGCATCCAGAAATCCCTGAGAGATAACGTGGATAAGAACAACAAGCGTGAGCCGCAGGTGAAGCCGACCATCGTCATAATAAAGGATCTGAAGACTCCGACTGTCATCGTGGAGACCGGTTTCCTTTCAAATGCAGAGGAGGAGCGCAAACTGGCAACTGACGAGTACCAGCTTGCCATAGCCAGGGCCATAAAGAAGGGGATAGACAGCTATTTCAAGTGATTTCCCTTCCAGGTGGTTTGCCGGCGTTGATCGGGTAATCACAACGTTGTTCGTGTGATCCCGATATGGCTCAGGTGATTATGGCATAATTCAGGTAGTCCCGGCGTTGTTCGTGTAACTGCGGTATTGTTCTGGTGATCCTGGCACTATTCGGACATTTGACCTTTCGTTTTCGAAAATTTTGATCTGTCCGGAATTCTCCTGTTATGGATCAGTCGCACTCCCCGTACTGCTCGCCAGTTCGGTCCATTGCCGGTAAAGCTCTTCCAGCCTGCTTTCCAGCCCGGTTTGCTCATCATGGAGGGCAGCAAGCAGAACATGGTCGCTCAGGGCGTCCTCGCGTGACATTTCCTCGGATATGGCGGCCAGTCTGGCTTCTGCCCTGTTTATTTCATCCTCGCATTCCGCAAGCATCTTTTTGAGCTTGCGTTTCCTTGCCCTGTCTTCTTTGCTTTCCAGGTGTTCGAGCTTCGAGGCGGTGGCAGCCCTGTCCCTGCCTTCGGCGCCTTCTGCAGACGGGATCCTGCGGTGCTCGAGATAGAAGGAGTAGCCGCCCCTGTAATCTTCTATACCGCCGTTCGACATCTCGATCACTCTCGAGGCCAGCTTGCGCATGAAATAACGGTCATGGGACACTGCGATTATCGTCCCGTCATATGAAAGCAGGGCCTCTTCGAGGGCTTCCCTTGAGTTGATGTCCAGGTGGTTGGTGGGCTCGTCAAGGAGAAGCAAATTTGCGCCCGACAGCATCAGTTTCGCCAGAGCCACCCTGCTTTTTTCGCCGCCGCTGAGGACGCCGACGGTTTTATAGACGTCGTCGCCCGTAAACAGGAACTGGGCCAGCACATTGCGTATCTCGGTGTGGGTGAGCCTGTCGTTGTCGTTCCAGACTTCTTCGAGGACGGTGCTGGCTTCGTCAAGTTCTTCAAGCTCCTGGTCGTAATAGCCCAGTATAACATTATGGCCGTATTTGAAGCTGCCGCTGTCCTGGAGCAGCTTTCCTGTCAGTATTTTCAGCAGTGTGGATTTGCCGCAGCCATTCGGCCCGATTATGAACACCTTTTCGCTCTTTTTTACTTCAAAGTTTATGTCCCTGAACAGTTCCTTGCCGGGAAAGCTCCTGGACAGGCCTTTGACGGAAAGTACGTCATTGCCGCTGGACCTGCTGCTCTGGAGCCTGATGTTTATGCTGCCGGGGAGCCTGGACGGAGCTTCGGTTTTTTCCATCCTGTCTATGGCCTTTTGCCTGCTTTCCGCTGCAATAATGTTCCGCTCCCTGTTCCATTGCCGCTGCCTTTCTATGAATGCCTCCATGCGGGCTATTTCCCTTTGCTGCAGTTCGTAATGCTTCTGCTGGATCTCCCGCTCCCTGGCCTTCTGTTCGGCATAGCCGGTGTAGTTCCTCTCATAAGTGGTGCACCTGTGGTTCTCGAGTTCGATAGTTTTTGTGGTGACCGTATCGAGGAAGTACCTGTCATGGGATATTACTATCAGCGACTTCCTGTAATTTTTCAGGAAGTCTTCGAGCCACTCTGTCGCTGTTATGTCCAGGTGGTTCGTGGGCTCGTCCAGCAGCAGGATGTCCGGCTCCTCCAGAAGCAGCCTTGCCAGTGCCAGCCGGGTCTTCTGGCCGCCGCTCAGCGATCTTATCCGCAGGCCGAACTGGGATTCATCAAAACCAAGGCCTTTCAGCACGCCCCTGATCCGGCTGTTGTACTCATACCCGCCTTCCCGGGAAAAGCGCTCCAGAAGCGCATCGTATTCCCTCATCATGGAACCGAGACGGTTTTCGTCCTTTTCGGCGGCCATGCCTGCTTCAAGCTGCTTGAGCCTGTTTTCCGCAGAAATCAGCGGTGAGAATGTGACGAGCATCTCATCCCATATGGTCTTGTCCGATTCAAGGCCTGAACTCTGTTCAAGGTATCCGACCCGCAGGTCCCGGGACAGAAAGATCTCGCCTGAATCCGGCCTGAGTTGTCCGGTTATGATCCTGAACAGGGTGGACTTGCCCGCGCCGTTGACTCCGACGAGGCCGGCCTTTTCACCCTGCAGCAGCCTGAATGACACATTGCCCAGGATAATATCCGTTCCATATGAAAAACTTATATTATTGCAGGACAGAATAATCATTTACAGCACCGTTTCGAGCCTGATTGTTGTTTGTTAAATATGCAGATAAGTAATTTTAGCAGAATACAGGTTTTGGGGCAATATTGACAAAAAAATATCAAAGTAATATAATCGAAATTAGGATGTACCGCGTTTCATTGGGAATCGATGCATGGCAATCCGTTGAGATGTCAGCAAATCTATGCGAAGGAGGCTATCCATGGCTCAGAAAAAGAATGTGTCTATGGCAGTCATTAAAAGGCTTCCCAGGTATTTCAGGTATTTGTCGGATCTGTTGAAGATGGACATAACGAGAATTTCATCCAAAGAACTCAGCAAGAGGATGGGAATAACTGCATCTCAGATAAGACAGGATCTCAACTGTTTCGGAGGATTCGGCCAGCAGGGTTACGGCTACAATGTCGAAGCGCTTTTTAACGAAATAGCCAAAATTCTGGGAGTTGACAAGCAGTTCACATGTATAATCATCGGCGCCGGTAATATGGGGCAGGCGCTGGCCCACTACAAGAACTTTGAAAAGAGGGGCTTCAAAACTATTGGGATCTTCGATGTCGATCCCGGGCTGATCGGGAAGAAGATGAACGGTATCGAAGTCATGGACATGAAGGAGCTGGAGGATTTCGTAAGCCGCAACCACGTGGATATAGCGATGCTGACGGTGCCCTATGAGGATACCCGCGAGACGGCTGAGAGGGTTGCGCGGCTTGGGATACGCGGACTCTGGAATTTTTCGCCGATGGATCTGAAGCTTCCGTATGACACTGTCATTGAAAACGTACACCTCAGCGACAGCCTGATGGTGCTTGGATACAGGATAAAGGAGATATTTGAATAATGCGCCGGGGAGATGTCGTTGTCAGGGGGGTTTTTGTACCAAAACTACCGCAAACTATTAGTGCCTGAGCTACTGCAAGCTATTAGTAACGGAGCTATTGCAAGCTAATAGTGCCTGATTTATTAACTTTCTTTATGCCGCCGTGGCATTGTCCGATCAGAATAGGAGGGTGTGCAAAGAATAGGAGAGTGTACAAAAAGAAGAGAAGGGTGCGCAAAGAAGAGAAGGGTGTACAAAAATTGGATTGTTGCAAGCCAAAACAGCCGGCATATTG
>JAAZKL010000329.1 GCA_012799845.1 Clostridiaceae bacterium | reverse complement strand
GCTACCAGAACCTGCTAGACACGGGCCGGTCGGGGAGGTTCGAGACTTATGACCCACAGAGGAAGCAATACTACCTGGTCGAGCCGTTTTTGATCGCGGAAGACCAGATAGGAGTGATTTTCGAGAATATCACGGATTACAGGATGGCGCTGAAGGAAGTCAGGAAGCTCAATGCCGAGCTGGAAAAACGTGTTGCAGACAGGACGGCGAAGCTCAGGGAGGCTGTGGCCGAACTGGAATCCTTCGCTTATACGGTATCTCATGATATGAAGTCCCCCATGAGGGCAGTTGACGGTTATGTCAGGATACTTCTTGAGGATTTCGGGGACAAGCTGGACAGCGATGCAGTACAGATGCTGAACAACATAAGCAATATAAGCAGGGAATCCATAAAAATGATCAATATGATCCTGCAATACTCCAAAACATCGGCCGCTATTCTGAACAAGGAGCCGGTGGATCTGGAGGCCATGGTTACCGAAGTTTTCAATGAACTGAAGCTGGCGTATCCGGACAGGGATATAAGGCTTGCCATCGAGACAAGCCTGCCGTGTGTTTTTGTGGACCGCATCCTGTTCAGGCAGTTGCTCCAGAACATCATATCGAATTCCATGAAGTTCACCGGCATCAGGGAGAAGGCGGTCGTTGCCGTCGGGTGTACCATTACGCAGGATCATTATGTCTTTTACATCAGGGACAACGGCATCGGCTTTGATATGAAGTATTCGGGCAAGCTGTTCGGATTGTTCCAGCGGCTGCATACATCTGACGAGTTCGACGGTACGGGCATCGGTCTGGTCACTGTCAAGAAGATAGTTGAAAAGCATGAAGGTAAGGTTTGGATAGAAGGCAAGGTAGACGAGGGAGCAACTGTGTATTTCTCTTTGCCTCTGGAAGCTGCCGCACAGTGAGGCGGTGCCTGTATCAGTTTCGATAGTGATAATATGGAAGGGATGGTCGCGGTATATGATGAAGGACAGGAGGATGACGGCATTAAGGACTGCATTGGTTTACATGCTTGCAGGCGCTCTGTGGATAATTGCGACTGACAGCCTCTTGAGCCTGCTGGCGGATGACATTAAGATCACTTCGTGGATCAGTATAGTAAAAGGGCTGGTTTTCGTCGTAGTTTCTGCTGTTATAGTGTATATTCTTGTCCATAACCTGCTGAAGAGGATGATGGCGCTGGAGATGGAACTGCTTCAGACCAGCAGTGAAACGGAAGGTTCAAAGAAAGAGGCGGCATCGTCTTACGAACAGCTGCTCGCAATGAGAAAGAAGCTTTACGATATGGCATATTTCGATCAACTTACAGGTCTGCGCAATCAAATGTCCCTCCAGGAGGACATCAGGAAACTAATAGGGTCCAAAGGCAGATTTGCCATGATCTATATGGATATTGACAATTTTAAATATGTAAACGACACACTCGGGCACCAGTTCGGGAACCTGGTACTGAAGGGAATATGCAATAAGCTGGCGGGGCTGATGGATGAAAACTGTGACATGTACAGGCTTGCCGGCGATAAATTCATAGTAATTTGCAGGGACATCGGCGGGATCCTGGATATCGAGCAGTTTGCGCTGAGGATCCTGAAGAGCTTCAAGGATGCTGTCGTTGTCGAGAGCAAACCCTTTTACCATACTGTAAGCATAGGTGTTTCGATGTATCCCGAGCACGGAGAAACTATGGTCGATCTGATCAAATGCGCCGAGATAGCTCTTTTCAAGGCGAAAGAGTCCGGCAAGAACAGGATCGTTATCTATCGCGAATCCATGGTTTCATCGATACATGAATGGGTGGATACCGAGAGATATCTCAGGAATGCCCTGGAGAAAAATGAGTTCGAGCTGTACTTCCAGCCGCAGTACGGTGTGGAGAAAGGCGAGATTACGGGATTTGAGGCGCTTATCAGGTGGAGGAACGATGAAATGGGCTTTGTCATGCCCAGCAGGTTCCTGAAAGTGGCCGAGGATACCAATATGATAACCGCAATTGGCGAGTGGGTGCTGAGAAATGCATGCATATTTTTGAAAAGGCTGCAGCAGGAGGGCTTCGGCGACAGGATCGTCTCCGTGAACGTATCGAAGATGCAGATCCTGCAAAATGATTTTGTCGATTCCGTAATGGAAATCGCAGAGATAGCTGATATCGACCCGCGCAATCTTGAGATCGAAGTATCGGAGGCTATCCTCATCGAATACTATGACATGGTGGCTGAAAAGCTGAATACACTCAAAAAGCATGGGATCAGGATCGCTATCGATAATTTCGGGAGAGGTTATTCAGCGTTGAATTATCTGCGCAAGCTGCCTATTACGACTGTGAAGATCGACAAGACTTTTTCGGACATCATAACGTTGGGTGAAGACAGCAGGATCCTGACAGATTTCATGATCAAGATCGCCAGGAGCGCAAAACTGCAGATCGTTGGCGACGGAGTGGAGAGCAGGGAACAGTTCGACTACCTGTGCCAGAACGGGTGCCACAGGCTGCAGGGCTATTATTTAAGCAGGCCTCTGCCCGAGTGGGACGCGTTGAGGCAACTGCAAGAGGCTGCAGCTGATGCAGAAAGAGAATGAACGGATATCGAAAATACGGCATGCAGCTGCAGCGGTCTGCACTTGTTTTACTTTGAGGCAAATTCCTCAAAGTTTCTTCCGTCGACGATTTTTGAGCTTATCTGTGCCTTTTCGACAACCATATCTATTATTTTGTTTCTTATTTCAGAGGTAGATTCTTCAAGGTCGAAGTATTTTTTCAGTTCCTCCAGGAAGGACTGCTGTTCCAGTTTCTCCATATCAACGTGTTTTGACTTGTCGCTGCAACTCAGGATGAATTGGCCTTTGAAAATGTATTCGTCTTCTGTTATGTCGAGACTGGAAAGCAACAATTGTTCTGTTCTCATAATATACCCCCTCAATCACAGTGTATTAGAAATGCTGATCAGATATACCGCATAAACCTGAGATGCAGACCGAGATGTACATAAAGGTGTGAACCATGCTCACAGATGTACAGACAGGATGCAGTCCGGATGATTCCACACAGACCGCCGGCAACCGGCAATAATCAGATGGATGGACACTGATGCAACACACTTTTGTGTTAACCTGTTACCATTCTATCATTTTTTTTGCAGCTTGAAAACGGGAAACATTTGAATTGTTCCGACAATGCTTTTTCCTTGCGTTATATTGACTTTTACGCCCTTAGCCCGTATAATGTAGAAGGTTGCGAAAATAGACGGTATTGGTAAAGTTAAAACAGAACTGGTTTGGTTCTTTTTATTTGCTCACATTTGACAAAAAAATAACATAACCAGGAGATGTAACATTCTGCAATATATCAAATCATAAATACAGTAAGGGAGGGTGCCATATGTCTTTTTTTGAGAGCCTGATCGTCGGTGCTGTGTGCATGGCAGTCGTATTTTTGGTACTGGCTGCATTATTTGCTCTTATACAGTCGCTGTCACGTGTTTTGGGTTCTGTTTCCGGAAAGGGCGCAAGAGATGAGAAGCCGGATGCGGCAAACACAGCAGATACCGCAAATGCGGCAGGAGCGTCAGCAATGCTGAATAATGCTGTACAGACTGCGGAAGAACAGACTGCCGCGGTGCATGATCAGCAAATGGGATCATCAGCACAGACAGGCAGTTTAAAGCTTGATAATGTCGATGAGCGGACAGCAGCCATGATAATGGCGGTTGTGAGCCATGAAACCAAGATACCGCTTAATCAACTGGTATTCAGGTCCATCAGCCTGGTAAAATAACACAGGCTGCAGCTTAATTGTTAGGGGGCTGAGGTAAAATGAGATATTGTGTAAAAATCAACAATGTAGAGTATGAAGTAGAAGTGGACCAGGGAAAGGTCGGCGTTGTCAGTACCAGGGAAGTGTCACATGCTGATGTGGTATCAACAGCCGCCTCTGCACCGGCTTCAGCGGAGGTAAAGGTTCAGCTTTCGGGACAGGCGCAGACGGAAGCTGCGCAGCCCGCATCCGTTGCCGCGGGAGACGGCGAAGAGATAAAGGCGCCAATGCCGGGCGTCATACTCGATATAAAGGTCAATTCCGGCGAAGCAGTAAAGAGAGGGCAGGTAATACTGATCCTTGAAGCAATGAAAATGGAAAATGAAATTGTGGCACCGGCGGATGGCACTATTGTACAGATCCAGGCCGCCAAAGGAGCATCCGTCAATGCAGGGGATGTCCTTGCCGTGCTGAGTCTGTGAGGTGAACGATATGTTTTTGGATGCAGTTAAAACTATATTACAGGATTCCGGCTTTGCTGCGATCACATGGCAGCAATGCGTAATGATCGTTTTGGCGTTTGTACTTGTATACCTGGCAATAGTGAAGAAGTTCGAGCCGCTTCTGCTGCTGCCGATAGCATTCGGCATGCTGCTGGCGAATCTGCCGCTGACAGGGCTGATGGCTGGCCCTGCTGAAGGTTCTTCCGGACCCGGAGGTTTGTTGTATTACTTGTACCAGGGAGTCAAACTTGGGATATACCCGTCGCTGATATTCCTCGGCATAGGTGCGATGACCGATTTCGGGCCGCTGATAGCGAGGCCGTCCAGCCTTTTCATGGGTGCAGGAGCGCAGTTCGGTATCGCTGCAGCCTTTTTGATATCGACCGCACTGAAATTTAAGCCTGGAGAAGCTGCTTCAATAGGCATAATAGGTGGCGCAGACGGCCCGACGGCCATTTTCCTGACAACCAGACTGGCACCTGAACTTTTGCCGGCTATAGCGATAGCGGCGTATTCATACATGGCGCTTATACCTATGATACAGCCGCCGATAATGAGGCTCCTTACCACTAAAAAGGAAAGAGAAATAAAGATGGAGCAGCTGAGGGAAGTTTCGAAGCTGGAAAAGATCATATTCCCAATAGCCGTAACTGTCTTCTGTGTATTGTTGCTGCCTTCCGTCGCGCCTCTTATAGGAATGCTGATGCTCGGCAACCTGTTCAGGGAGTCCGGAGTCGTCGAAAGGCTTTCGAATACCGCTCAGAATGCATTGATCAATATCGTAACGATATTCCTGGGCGTAACTGTCGGAGCCACTGCCGTAGCAGAAAGGTTCCTCAAGCTCGAAACTATCAAGATAATCGGTCTGGGACTGGTTGCTTTCATGTTCAGCACAGTGGGGGGACTGCTTATAGGCAAGGTCATGTGCTGGCTCTCGGGCGGTAAGATCAACCCGCTGATAGGTTCGGCAGGCGTTTCTGCTGTGCCGATGGCAGCCAGGGTCTCGCAGATCGAAGGACAGAAGGCGAATCCGGCCAATTTCCTTTTGATGCATGCTATGGGCCCGAACG
>JAAZKL010000328.1 GCA_012799845.1 Clostridiaceae bacterium | reverse complement strand
TCTCCGATGTTATTGGGCAGAAAAGGTCGAATATAAAAGCTTTGAAGAGAAAGTACGGATTTTCGGATGTCAGGGTCATTCCCGACCCGAACCTTTCCCGGGAAATTATCATTGAAATCAGGTGAAATGAGCAAATAGCTATGTAAAGTGGATATTAGCCGTGACGGTGATCGGTCATACCATTATTGTGTTGCAAGTCCTACAGATGCGGCCTGGTCATGCATCTCGAAAGAGGATCCAGGCACATGAACCGGCAGCATGGACGCTGCCGGCGCTGGTCCCGAGCCATGGACGGCGGGTGACCTGCGCCCTCATTGGAGCAAATGAGCCGGCATGAATCTGTTGACGAAGCAACACCAAATGGTTGACCTACCATCGTCACGGCTTTATCATAATGCCCGAACCATTAAATATTATTGCTTAACTCGCAAATTATGTTAAAATGAAAATGCACTTACGACAAACGGAGGGATCCATTTGTACTTAAAGCGACTTGAAATGCAAGGCTTCAAATCCTTTGCCGAAAAAATCAGGCTCGACTTCAACTGCGGGATCACAGCAGTTGTCGGTCCGAACGGCAGCGGCAAAAGCAATATAGCAGATGCAATCAGATGGGTCCTGGGTGAACAGAGCGTCAAAACGCTTCGCGGCAGCAAAATGGAGGATGTTATTTTCTCGGGTACGGAACACAGAAAACCTCTCGGTTTTGCTGAAGTCACTATCGTCCTCGACAATTCCGATTCAGCACTTCCCATAGATTACGACGAAGTCGCAATAACCCGCAGAGTATACCGTTCAGGCGAAAGCGAATACCTGATCAACAAAACCAACTGCAGGCTCAAGGATATAACCGGGATGCTGCTCGACACCGGCATCGGCAGGGACGGCTATTCTGTCATAGGCCAGGGAAGGATCGACGAGATCCTCAGCACGCGTTCCGAGGACAGGCGGCAGATATTCGAAGAAGCTTCCGGCATAATGAAATACAAGGTAAGAAAGCATGAGGCTGAGAAAAAGCTGGAGCTTACAAGGCAGAATCTTGAGAGGATCAATGACATCATAACGGAACTGGAAGGACAGCTGGAGCCTCTAAAAGAGCAGTCCGAAAAAGCCCGCAAATTCCTGGACCTGAGAGAAGAACTTAAAGTCCTTGAAGTCAACGTATATCTAGACAGCATGAAAAAATACAGGGACAAGCTGGAGGTGCTGGAAAGCCAGCTCAAAACCGTCCAGGACCAGATGAATGACGAAAATAAAAAGCTTGAGGAAATAACCTTTTCCAACAAGGAAAAGACCGATCTGCTCAAGTCGCTTGATGAAAAACTTGAAGCTGCGAAACAGATGTATTATGAAACGGAAGGCAGCCTTGAGCGCTGCAATTCGGAAATAGCGCTGAACAAGGAAAAAATCGCCAATTTCACGCAGAATATCGAAAGGCTGGATGCAGAAAAAGCCGAATTGCAGGAAAAGATAGAAGAACTGGAGAAGGAAGAGGCAGGCAGACAGAACAGGCTGAACTACCTGGAGAAACAACTCGAAGATTACAGCAACAGACTTGCGGGATTCGAAAAGCAGATGGAAGAACTGCTGAAAACACTGGATGAGGAAGAGAAAAACATTGAACTGCTGAAGTCCGAAATAATGGACAAAATAGATATCCAATCGGATAAGAAGCTTCAGATCAGCAATCTCAGGACGCATATAGATAACATGCAAAAGCGCCAGAGGAGCATCGATACTGAAGTATACCAGAACATAGTTGAAAAAGACAGAGAGAAAATGAAGAAGGAGGAACTCACCGAAAGCGTAAAAAATGCCGAACGGCTTATCAAAGAACATAAAGAAAAGCTCACAGCCCTCTTCAGCGAGCGTGAAGAGACGGACAGGATGCTTTCGGAACTCAGGAAGAAGCAGGCAAGCATCAACTCCGATATCCAGTCGAAGAGCGCAAGGGTACGCACACTGAGAGAAATGGAGCAAAGACTGGAGGGCTACAACAGGAGCGTAAGGGAAGTACTCCAGGCCTGCCATGCGTCGCCGCAGTTCGGCAAAGGAATACATGGCGCGCTGGCACAGCTCATCGAAGTGGACAGGAAGTATGAGACAGCCATTGAGATATCTCTTGGAGGAGCGCTCCAGAACATTGTCACACAAACCGAAGAAGATGCCAAAAAGGCGATAGAGTACCTGAAAAAGAACAAACTCGGGAGGGCGACTTTCCTGCCGATCAGTTCTGTGGAGGGAAGAGGATTTGATAATTCCACGCTGGATCGCATTAAGCAATGTGAGGGTTTTTGCGGGATAGCATCCGAACTGGTCAGCCATGATCCCAAATACACAGGCATCATAAGGAACCTTTTGGGAAAGGTCGTTGTTATCGACGATCTGGACCATGGCATAAAAATGGCCCGCAGGTTCGGGTACACGTTCAGGATAGTCACCCTCGAGGGGGATCTGCTGAATACAGGAGGAGCCATGTCGGGAGGCAGCCTTGAAAACAGGGGCACCGGCATTCTTACCAGGAACAGGGAGATAGGAGAACTGGATGAAGAACTGAAGGCACTCATGCAGCAGGAAACCGAAGTGAACAAAGACATAAAACAGCTCACGGAAGATATTTCGAAAATCGATTCCGATATATCTTCTATCGAAACTGAAATCAAAAACAATGAACTGGTAAAAATAAGAGATGAGAGCCATCTGGCACAGACAGACGAGAACCTGAACAAACTGTCGGCGCGGATAGACATGCTCAGGCAGGAAAGGGAACAACTGGAGCGCCAGGTAAAAGAAACAGAAAACGAACTGGCCAAATATGAGCAGGAACTTTTGCAGACAGAACAGGAGATATCCGAAGCAAAGAAAACAGTTGCGGAGTTCCAGGAAAAACACAAGGAAGGCCAGGCAGCACGGGATGCGTTGCATCAGGACATTACTGACTACAAAATATCGGTCAACTCCATACTGGAGAGCATCGCGGGCGTAAAGGAGAATACCGACAGGCTCCATACGGAGAAAGAGAATATGGAAAGGAGCATAGCCAAAAAGGAAGGCGAACAGGAAAAGTTCAGGAGCGAGATCAGGAAGCTCGAAGAACAGATCGAGGGATTATATGCGAGGATAAAGAAACACAACGAAGAGAAATCGGGAAAGACTTTTGAAATAGACAGGCTGACAGAGGAACGCAAGGTACTGGAGGAAGATCTTTACGATACAGTGAACAGGATAAACGACGCAAACAAGACCATACTTCTGCTCCAGGAAGAGTATTCGCGGACCGAAGTCAAAAAGACCAGACTTGATGCGGAAATGGAAGCTCTGCAGGACAGGATATGGAATGAATACGAACTTACATACTCTACCGCCCTTGAACTCAAAAAGGAAATAGGCAGCCTGTCAGGCGCACAAAGACGGATCAATGGACTCAAAAACATGATAAAGGAACTGGGTCCTATAAACGTCGCTTCGATCGAAGATTACATAAAAACAAAAGAGCGGTATGAGTTCATGAGCAACCAGAGAAACGACATGGAACAGGCCCGTGAGAAACTGCTGCGAGTCATATCTGAAATGACCTCGATCATGAAAAAGCAGTTCCTGGAGCAGTTTGAACTGATAAATAAAAACTTCAACGACGTTTTCAGGGAACTTTTCAATGGCGGAAGAGCCAGTTTGTCACTGGTCGACAAAGAGAATGTCCTGGAGAGCGGGATCGAAATAGAAGCGCAGCCTCCCGGCAAGAAGCTGCAGAACATGATGCTTCTGTCCGGCGGAGAACGTGCATTTACGGCCATCGCACTGCTGTTTGCCATCCTGAGGCTGAAACCGTCGCCGTTCTGCGTACTCGACGAGATTGAGGCCGCTCTTGACGAGGCCAATGTCTTCCGCTTTGTCGAGTATCTGAAGAGCTATTCCTGCAATACGCAGTTCATAGTAGTCACTCACAGAAAAGGGACCATGGAAGGCTCGGATACGTTATACGGAGTCACGATGCAGGAACATGGAGTCTCAAAAATAGTTTCGATGAAAATGGGAGAAAAGGTGGGATAAAATGAGCTTCTTCAGCAGGCTGAAGGAAGGTCTGGCCAAAACACGAAAGGGTATAACTGAAAAAATAGACCAGGTACTTGTTTCATTCGGGAAAGTAGATGAGGAACTGTTCGAGGAGCTCGAGGAAGTGCTTGTGACTGCCGACCTCGGTGTCGACACAGCCATGAAGATAATGGATGATACAAGAAAAAAGGTTAAAGAGAGAAAGATCACTGATCCGATGGAAATAAAGGAACTGATCAAGGAGGCCCTGGTGGAGATACTGGGCGAAGAAACGCAAAATCTCGACATAGAGCCTTCTCCCGCCGTTATAATGGTAATAGGTGTAAATGGCGTGGGAAAGACGACATCCATCGGGAAAATATCATATAATCTGAAGAGCCAGGGCAAAAAAGTCATGCTTGCCGCCGCGGATACGTTCAGGGCAGCCGCCATAGACCAGCTTGAAATATGGGCGAAAAGAGCCGGCGTCGATATTATCAGGCAGCAGGAGGGTTCCGACCCGGCAGCTGTCGTCTATGATGCTATCCAGGCGGCCAAAGCACGTAAAGTCGACGTATTGATATGTGATACTGCAGGGCGCCTCCATACGAAGAAAAACCTGATGGAAGAACTGCGGAAAGTCTCAAGGATAATCGACAGGGAGATGCCCGGCGCAAAGCGTGAAAACCTGCTGGTCCTTGATGCCACCACCGGCCAGAATGCCGTTTCGCAGGCAAGGACCTTCAGCGAGGTCACAGACATATCCGGTATCGTCCTGACCAAGCTTGACGGCACTGCAAAAGGTGGGATCATCATTGCTATCAGGTCAGAACTGGGACTTCCGGTCAAGCTGGTTGGCGTCGGTGAGCAGATGGACGACCTGCAGCCCTTCAATGCGAAGGAGTTCGTAGAAGCTCTGTTTTCATAAAGTTATATGATGCTATTGATGCAGATTGCCGGAGCGTAAATTTGCCATACATCTGCCTGACTGTATCACAGATACAGCCAGTTATGTTTTTATTTACAGGGAGTCGATATGGGCAGGAAAACAGCCTCTGAAAATGAATGCATGTCAGGGTTCAGTCCATTGATCAGGGACTGGTTCCTTGAAAGCATCGGTTCGCCGAGCGAACCGCAAAGGCGCGGATGGCCGGAGATAGCATCCGGCAGGAATGTGCTCATATGCTCTCCGACCGGTTCCGGCAAGACCTTTGCTGCTTTTTTGAAGTGCCTTGACTGGGTGATCTCTGAGAAATCTGCTTCACTTAACAATATCGCCGGTTATGAGAAGTATCAGGTAAAGACAAATAAAGATGATCTCAACAAGGGCATCAGGATCATATACATATCACCTTTGAAAGCCCTCAATAATGATATCTGCAGGAACCTTGAGCTTCCGCTGGACGGCCTGAGGCAAAAAGCGCATGAGCAGGGCATGGAGATGCCTGAATTAAAGATTGCCGTCAGGACAGGAGATACGCCACAAAAGGACAGGGCAAAGATGCTCAAGGACCCGCCCGATATCCTTATAACCACCCCCGAATCGCTCTTCATCATGCTTACATCAGATTCATACAGGAAACTGTTTCGTACAGTTGAGTATATAATCGTGGATGAGATCCATTACATATGCTCAGGCAAAAGGGGAGTCCACCTGTCCTTATCTATCGAAAGAGTGGAAAGGATCGCGGGAAAACCGCTGAAGCGGATCGGTCTGACAGCCACCATAAATCCCTCATACCAGGCAAAGCAATATGATATCGAAAGCGTCAGGGTGCCGCAGAACTGTCTCGACGTACTGGTACAGCAGATAGTATCCATCGCATGTGAAGGAGAGCAGGACACTGACGAGATATTCGCAATGGTACGAAAAGCGTATCCATACAGGAATCTGCCGAAGAAGCAGTTCGACATAGAAGGATCCCCGATATATGACGATCTGCTGGATCTCGGTTATGAAAGGGGTTACAGCGGCATGACACTCTGGAGGAAAGCTTTATAGGGTTGAATGGGCATAGATCGTGCTGTTTCCGGATGATAAGCCGGACTGCTCTATCCCGGGTATGGATCGCTCCTTATGTACCACAAAATGTACCACAAAATTATCCTTGACAGAATAATAACATTCGCTTAGAATTAGGTGTAAAGCAAAAATACTTTACACCTTTTTATGATTATGGAAGAGTTGGTCAAAGTAAGTCTTCTGCTTGATTTTTACGGGCAGATGCTTACAAGAAGACAATTTGATATCCTTGATCTGTATTACAACAGCGACTATTCACTGGGTGAAATAGCCGAGGAACTGGAGATCAGCAGACAGGGAGTACATGATAATATAAGGCGCGGCAAGGCTGCGTTGTTTGACCTGGAAAGCAAACTGGGTCTGGTCGCCAGGTTCGACGCCCAAAAGAGCAAGGCATCCGAAGCGCTCGGGCTGCTGGAGGACATCGAGGCGGTTATCACGGAAAGCCGGGATAAAGAGAAGCTTTCCAAAGCCAAACTATTGATCAGAAGCATGATGGAGGATTGACATATGGCAATATTCGAAGGCCTGTCCGCAAAACTTCAGAATGTCATCAGCAGGTTTCGCGGCAAGGGCAGGGTCACTGAGAAAGATATAAAAGAAATGATGCGAGAAATAAGGCTGGCACTGCTCGAAGCCGATGTTAACTACAAAGTGGTGAAAAGCTTTATAAACAGCGTCTCAGAGCGCGCGGCAGGCCAGGAAGTGCTGGAAAGCCTGACTCCGGGGCAACAGGTCATAAAGATAGTCCACGAGGAAATGATCGAACTGTTGGGAAAAGTACCTTCAAAACCCACATTTGCCAGCAGGCCGCCCACGATATACATGATGGTTGGGCTCCAGGGATCAGGAAAAACCACCACATCCGGCAAGATCGCGAATCTCCTCAGAAAACAGGGTAAGAATCCACTGCTTGTAGCATGCGACGTATATCGTCCTGCTGCCGTGAAGCAACTCCAGGTGGTCGGAGGACAGTTGGGAATTCCCGTGTTTGCGATAGAAGGCAGCACAGACCCGGTGCATATCGCAAGAAAAGCGGTCGAGCATGCCCTCAGCAAGCTTTACGACCTTGTGATCATAGACACGGCAGGGCGCCTCCATATAGATGAGGAACTGATGGACGAACTGGAGAATATCAAAAACGCCGTCCATCCGCATGAAATACTGCTGGTGGTCGACTCGATGACAGGACAGGATGCTGTAAATGTCGCCGAAAGCTTCAACGAGAAGCTGGGGATAGACGGTATCGTGCTTACCAAGCTGGACGGCGATACGAGAGGCGGAGCCGCTCTTTCCGTGAAGGCTGTCACCGGAAAGCCGGTCAAATTCGCTGCAACGGGTGAAAAACTCAATGATATAGAACCGTTTTATCCGGACAGGATGGCTTCCAGGATACTGGGCATGGGTGATGTGCTCAGCCTGATAGAGAAGGCGCAGGAAGCCTTCGATGAGAAAAAGGCCATCGAGATGGAGAAGAAACTCCGGACACAGCAGTTCACGCTGGACGATTTTCTCGACCAGATGCAGCAGCTAAAAAAAATGGGTCCGCTCAGCCAGATGCTGGAAATGCTGCCGGGGATGAGCGGCAAAAAGCTCGGCAACCTGGAAGTGGACGAGAAAAAGCTTGCACGCGTGGAAGCTGTAATACAGTCCATGACTCCCCAGGAGAGGAGAAACCCGGACATGATCAACGGTAGCAGGAGGAAGAGGATAGCAGCAGGCAGCGGTACATCAGTCCAGGATGTAAACGCTCTGCTGAGGCAGTTCGAAGAGATGAGAAAGATGATGAAGATGATGAGCAATTATGGTAAAAGGGGCGGCAAGGGATCAGGAAGGTTCAGGCTGCCATTTTAGCAGGCAGGACAGCATAAGGCAGATTCGTTTGCCAGGGCAGCTGCGGACATATACATCTGTCATGGCAGCTTCAGATAAGATCAGGCACCGTGAGAGGAGGTGACAGAAATGGCAGTCAAGATAAGGTTGAAAAGAATTGGAGCAAAAAAGAACCCGCATTACAGGGTAGTCGTTGCAGATTCAAGATTTCCGCGCGACGGAAGGTTCATCGAAGAAATCGGCACATACAATCCGCAGACCAATCCTTCCACGATAAACATCGATGCCGAGAAGGCAGCAAGGTGGATCAAAAACGGAGCACAGCCCACGGATACAGTGAAGTCTCTGTTGAAGAAAGTGGGAGTCATCCAGTAACAGACCATAAATGGCAGCCGAGATACGGGAGGTAAATGTGGAGCAGGAGGTAAACATTATGAAAGAACTCCTCGAAACTATCGCCAGGTCTTTGGTCGATCATCCTGAAGAGGTCCGGGTCAATGAAATAGAAAATGACAGTACTGTCATCCTGGAGCTCAGTGTCGCCAAGGAAGATATGGGCAAGGTGATAGGAAAACAGGGACGTATAGCCAAGGCTATCCGTACGGTTATTAAAGCTGCAGCCATCAAGGAAAACGTAAAGGTTGTAGTGGAGATAGTATAATAAAAAGGTGTTTCAAAACACCTTTTTATTTACTATACCTGTATGTCTTACGGACAACATGGCGTAATTGGAGGCATGTATGTACGATTATCTGCAGGTGGGAAAAATCGTCAATACCCATGGAATACGGGGCGAAGTAAAGCTGATACCGCTGACTGATGATCCGGCGCGTTTTGATGACCTGGAATGGATTTTTATCGAAAACAGGGGCGCTATGACGAAATATGATATCCAGTCCGTGAAATATTTCAAAAACATGGTAATCGTCAAGCTGGCAGGCATCGACGACCCGG
This sequence comes from Clostridiaceae bacterium, assembly GCA_012799845.1. Taxonomy (GTDB): domain Bacteria; phylum Bacillota; class Clostridia; order Acetivibrionales; family DTU013; genus DTU013. Next base: position 8,559 of record JAAZKL010000328.1, on the reverse strand, counting down.
ATACCGCAGAAGGGCTGAAGGGCTGCTTTGCCCTGGTGGACAGGAAGAATGCCGTCAAACTGCCTGAAGATACATTTTTCATCTGTGATATCATAGATTGCAGCGTATATGACGAGAATAACGTGCTTCTCGGGCGGGTCTGTGACGTACTGCAGACCGGAAGCAACGATGTATATGTAATCAGGGACGAGTCGGGCAGGGAAGTGCTTCTGCCTGCCCTGAAAAGCGTCGTAAAGAATGTGCAGCTCGAGCAGAAAAGGATGGATGTCATTATCCCGAAAGGACTGTTGGATGATGAGGTTTGACATACTGACCATTTTCCCTGAGATTTTTGACGCCGTGCTTGGAAGCAGCATAACAGGGCGCGCAAGGGATAACGGCCTGATCACCTTCAAAGCTTGGAATATCCGGGATTATACAAAGGATAAGCATAAGAAAACCGACGATTATCCTTATGGGGGCGGCAGCGGGCTCGTAATGATGGCTCAGCCCATATATGACGCATATGAAGCAGTGGTAAGAGACCTGGATCATAAGCCGCATTTCATATACATGAGCCCGCAGGGCAAAAGGCTTGATCAGAAACTTGTTGAAAAGCTTTCGGAGCATAGGCACATAATACTCTTGTGCGGGCACTATGAGGGAGTGGACGAAAGAGTCCTGGAGAAACTGGTCGACGAGGAAATATCCATCGGAGACTATGTACTTACCGGAGGGGAGCTCCCTGCAATGGTGCTGATAGATGCTGTCAGCAGGACCATACCCGGTGTTCTCTCCAACAAGGATTCATATGCCGACGAGTCGCACAAGGACGGCCTCCTGGAATATCCCCAATATACAAGACCTTACGATTTCAGGGGAATGAAAGTTCCTGATATACTGCTCTCAGGACATCATGCCAACATTGAAAAATGGAGAAGGCTGCAGTCTCTCAAGCGAACAAGAGACAAAAGGCCGGATCTGTTCGAGAAACTCGAGCTGTCCGAAGAGGATAAAAAGCTGTTGGCTGCAGATACTGAAAGCATGCTGTAGATAGCGAAGAGTTAATGCAGTTATTGTGCAATGAAAGTAAACATAAGCGGAATGAAGCTTAGAGATGTATAGTCAGAGCGAGGAAAAGCAAGCCGACTGTTTGAGCAAAAATGCTGCGATTAATAACTTTCTTTGTTGCATTTTTGCGAGTTTCGGCTTTGCCCGAGCTGAACCATACAACTCTTGCAAATGTAGCGTCAGTTTACGTCATTGCACAATATCTGCAAAATCAAAACGGCAGAAACAGTCGGCTGTATAAATAAATATTTACAACTGCTGCTTTCATGTGCTATAATAACACGCGTGTGTATTACGGGCGGTCCGCTGATGCAGCAAAAGCATTTATGAACGTCCTGGCAAGAGAGGAGGGGCATTGATGGATATAATCAGAACACTGGAACAGGAGCAGATAAGGACAGATCTGCCTGTGTTAAGCATCGGAGACCATGTCAGGGTACATCTGAAGGTCAAGGAAGGCAACAGGGAGAGGATCCAGGTATTTGAAGGATATGTTATCGCAAAGAAAGGCTCCGGTCTTAAAGAGACATTCACAGTAAGAAGAGTGTCATATGGAGTCGGAGTTGAAAGGACACTTCCGGTCCATTCTCCGAAAATCGCCAAAATCGACATCGTCAGAAAAGGTAAAATCAGAAGAGCAAAGCTTTACTACCTGCGTGACAGAGTCGGTAAGGCTGCAAAGATCAAAGAAAAGCTTCCGACAAAACAATAATGGATATGAAGGGGACCAGGGGTCCCTTTTGTATTTTATTTTCAGATTCAGAAACGGATTAGATCATGCGCAGAACCAACTACATGAATTTGAAGAGGGCAGGTTGTTATGAACATACAATGGTTTCCGGGTCATATGGCGAAAACGAAACGCCTGCTGACGGAAAATCTGAAGCTTGTGGATGTGGTGATAGAACTGCTTGATGCCAGGATACCCGCAAGCAGCAAAAATCCTGAAATAGATAAGATCATAAAAAACAAGCCAAGGCTGGTCGTACTGAACAAGTCCGATCTTGCGGACAACGGTATATCCCGGCGATGGTCGGACTGGTACAGGGGCATGGGCATCCCTGTGTTATTCGCCGATTCTGTAAAGGGGACAGGCCTCAACAAGCTTATCAGCAATCTCAGGCATCTGATGAAGGACAGGTTTGAAAGGGACAGGCAAAAAGGCCGCCGCTTCAGGACTATCAAAACGATGGTCGTTGGCATACCCAATGTCGGCAAATCCACATTCATAAACAAGATCGCAGGCAGGGCTGTTGCTGCTACCGGGGACAGGCCCGGCGTAACGAAAGGAAAGCAGTGGATCAGGCTGCACCCTGAGATCGACCTGCTGGACACCCCGGGCATATTATGGCCAAAATTCGACGACAGGGATACTGCATTGAACCTGGCTTTTACGGGCGCGATAAAGGACGAGATCCTTGATGTGATACAATTGGCGGCGGCACTGGCCGAGAAGCTTTCAGCCGATTATCCGGAGCTGTTTTTCAAGAGGTATAAACTTCAGAATGCAGAAGGACTCAGCGGCATTGAGCTTCTTGAAGCAGCAGGGAAGAACAGGGGATGCATCCTGTCCGGAGGGATCATTGATATGAAGAGGATCGCCGATACGATCCTGGACGAGTTCCGCGGCGGCAAGATCGGCGCGATTTCATTGGAAAAACCCACATGGGATGAGACGGGGGATACGGATGGAGAAAGTGAAAATGACAGCACAGACGGCGGAGCAGGTAACTCAGAAGGGAAAACTGAAGCCTGACGACGAAAAACTAAGGCTGCGCCGCGAAAAAGAGATGCAGCGTCTGAATGAAATGTACATATATGAAAAGGAAGCGTTCGAACGCGGTTATGAGATCGTGGCAGGCATGGACGAGGCAGGAAGGGGGCCTCTTGCCGGACCGGTGGTGGCGTCATGCGTGGTACTGCCGAAATACTGCTTAATAGAAGGCATCAACGATTCAAAAAAGCTGAGTCCGGCCAGGAGGGAAAAGCTTTACGATATAATCATGGATAAGGCCATATCCGTCGGGATAGGCATCGTTGATGAAAAAACCATAGATGAAGTCAATATACTCAATGCGACAAGGATGGCGATGAAAGCGGCAGTAGAGCGTGTCAGCCCAAAACCTCAGATCATACTTATCGATGCGATGGAGCTTGAGGAGATCGATATCCCCCAGAAAGCCATAATAAGGGGAGACTCGATGAGCATATCGATAGCTGCGGCGTCCATCATCGCGAAAGTGACAAGGGACCGTCTTATCACGGAAGCTGATAAAAAATATCCCGCCTATGGTTTCAGCAGGAATAAGGGCTATGGAACGAAAGAGCACATAGACGCTATAAAAAAATACGGCATTTGTCCGATACATAGAGTAAGCTTTACAAAAAACTTCACCATGTAAAAAACGGGATTTACGTTGGAATCGATCCATTATTTTTCAGGAGTCGGATATGCGTATCGACAGTCAAAGGATCATTACTGCCGGAAACAGCAGCAGGATCAGTGATCTGGTGAGCCGCCTGGACAAGGGGGATATTATCAGGGCGAAAGTGCTCGAAACATCACCGGACGAGGTCGTGCTGAGGCTTTCCGATGGTACGGTCCTCAAAGCGGCAACTGTCACCGATGCCGGCTTCAGGCCGAGCGAGATGGTGACCCTCGGTGTCAAAGCAAAAACAGAGTCACAGATAATACTTGAGATCGTAACCGAACTTTCACCGGACGTAAAATCGGGAAGCAGCAAGCTTCAAAAGATTCTTGTAGCCCTGGGGATAAAACCGGATAAAACCAGCATGGAACTGGCTTCAGAATTACTGAAATACAAAACCGAACTGAAAGCCGATGATATGGCGAGGGCGTTAGAGCTGATGAAGAGTTCGGATTTGCTGGATCCGGAAAAAGCGGCTTTCATTACAGCAAAAAAAATTGACCTGTCCCGGTTCGACCCGGAAAAGCTGGCAAGATTCCTCGACGGAGAGCTGAAGCTGGGCCAGATGCTCGATTCGCTCGCTGATGCGCTGGACAGGATGTCTGGCCTCAAATCGTCGGAAGACGCGGTTCATACCGGATCAGATCCCGCATCGTTCGCCGCAGCAGATATTGCTGATGGCAGAGCGGTTTCGTCACATGCCGGACCTGCAACACATGAATCGGATCCTTCTCTGCAAAGCACCAGCATGGGTGGTGACATGCCTGAAGGCAGCGTATCAGGCCTGAAGGCGGAGGTTTCGGGAAAAGCAGGCTTACTCGATATTACCAGCTTATCTGATCAGAAAGTCTCATCCGATCATAAAGCCTTATCTGAAAAAACGCGCATATCTGATAAGGCAGCAATGCGTGACGCTGCCGTTATGACCGAAGCAACGGAAAGTGCTGCGTCAAAGGGCTCTGCAGCTGCTGCATCAGATGATCCTTCAGATACTTCCGGTGCTTCTTCAGCAACATCATCTGGTTTGACGAATATACCTGGTTCCCTGTCAAATCTGTCAGAATCATCGCCTCATATGCCTGGCGGTGAAAACGCACCGGAAGTGGCCGGCCTGAATTATTCCGAGGAGGATGTTTTCAGCGGCAGATCGGATGCATTGGCGGCCCTGTCCATCGAAACAAGGGAAAACGACACTTCATCCGCTGAAAAGACCGATGCCGGGACAAACAGCTACGAAGACGCCATAACCGCAGAAAAACTGAAAAATTCCATAAATGAACTGTTCATCAGGATAAACAGGAAGATTTCTGCAGATGACATCAGCACAGGGAGAATGAAGGAGAGGCTGATAAAAATACTTTCTGACGCTGAAATCCTTGTAAACCAGCCCCAAATGACGATTCCAGGCTACTCGGAAAATGATGCCGGTACAGTATCGCTGTTGGGCGATACCGTCAGGACGATGGATCTTTTGAATTCTTTCAATATACTGTATTACCAGTTGCCTGTGAACCTTGGCGGCGACAGGGGAACAGCGGAACTCTATGTGATGAAGCGAAAACAGGGCAGGAAAAGGATCGATCCCAATGATACGACCATTTTCCTTTCCCTCGACACGCAAAACATGGGAAGAGTCGAAGCTCTGCTGGATGTAAAAGGCAATGGCATAAGCATTGATCTGAGGACCGAAAGCCAGGCAGCCGCCGATTTCATAAGGAACAATATCACGGGTCTGTATTCCGGTATCAGCGAGTGTGGTTACAAGCTTGTCAACGTTAATTATGCGATCATCAGCGGACCGGCTGTTCCGACAGAACAGGAGAAGTTACTTCTGTCAAAAGTAAACCACAGCCACGCAAAAATCGATTACCGTATTTAAGGCGTATAAAGAGACATATAAAGAACCATATAAAGAAACACATAAAGATGCGTGTAAAAGGGTATATAAGGCGCGTACAAGATTTGCAAAATGGATGATAACTGAAGGATGCTAACAGAGATGGAAGAGAAGAAAAAAAAGATCAAAGAGGCGGCTGCTTTAAGATATACTCCTGAAAACGACGCACCGGAGATCATAGCACTGGGCAAGGGGGCAGCAGCCGAGAAAATAGTTGAAAAAGCAAAGGAAAGCGGCGTACCGGTCCATGAAGACGTAGAACTGGCACATGCTTTGAACCTGCTTAATATCGGTGATGAGATACCGCAAGAACTGTATGAGGTAGTGGCAAAAATACTTATATTTGTCGGCGACGTTGACGGGAAGTTTCCAAAGACGTCGGCTTATGAGGCGAAGAAAACCAAAGAGGAGAAAAAATGAATAAGCGTGAGGTTGGCAAAACAGGAGAACAGATAGCCGCCGATTTCCTTGCTCAAAACGGCTATACCATTCTTGAGAGAAATTTCAGGTCCGGAAGATACGGCGAGATCGATATTATCGCTGAAGAGGGCTCCTGCATATGCTTCGTGGAAGTCAAAACCAGGACTTCCGACCTTTTCGGCGCGCCTTCAGAAGCCGTGGACCGCAACAAAAGGCATAAAATAAGGTCGCTGGCATGGATATACCTGAAACAGAAAAGAATGGGCGAAAGGGAAATGCGCTTTGACGTGGTCGAAGTCACTGCAAGAAGGGTAAAAGGCAAAATCGTACCGGAAAGGATAAATCTGATAAGAGGTGCTTTTTGATGCTGATGGTAGATGCGCATTGCGATACGGCACTATCTGTATATGAAGATGATAATGACGGGGATCTGTATGAAAACCGGTTCCAGCTCGATATAAAACGACTGATGGCGACAGGTCCGCGTGTACAGTTTTTCGCCGCGTTTGCCGATCCGCGGAAGTACAGGAACGACACCCTTTCAAGGGTCCTGTCCATTCTCGATGTGTTATATGATGCACAGGAAAATTACGAAGACAAATTTTCCGTATGCAAAAGCGCAGATGAGATTGAAAAGGCGCTGTCACACGGAAAAATAGCAGCGGTGCTTTCTGTTGAGGGAGGGGAATGCCTCAACGGCGAACTTTCCGTGCTGAGACAGTTATACAGGCTGGGGGTCAGGAGCATGCTGCTTGCATGGAATTACCGGAACCTGCTGGCCGACGGAGCCGAAGTAGAAGGCGGCGCCGGACTGACCTTGTTCGGGAAACAGGTCGTTTCTGAGATGAACCGCCTGGGAATGATCGCAGATGTTTCACACCTTTGCGAAGCCAGCTTCGATGATGTGATGTCCGTAACGACGAAACCGGTCATAGCTTCCCACTCGAATGCGATGGCAGTCTGCCGCAACTGCAGGAATCTCACCGACAGGCAGCTGTCCGACATAAAAGCTAACGGCGGAGTGGTGGGCGTCAATTTTTATCCATATTTTCTTAATAATACTGATAAAGCGGATATCGACGATGTTATCAGGCATATCGAACATATCTGCTCTGTTGCCGGGGAAGACCATATCGGTATCGGAGCGGACTTTGACGGGATAGAATGCACACCTTCCGGACTTGAGGGGACAGAGCGCATCCCTGCTCTTTTTGAACGACTGCTGCAGCTCAATTATTCCGAAACATTTATCGAAAAATTTGCAGGTCTCAATTTCATGAGAGTCATCAGGCAGATACTCTGATGATATCCGGAAAAATATGAAATTCAAAGGTGTTTATCCTGCAAATATCTGCTTCTGCGGCGTAATATATAATTAAATATGAATAATCATTACTTTTGAGTTGCAAACTCTGTTCAAATATAATAAAATATCAGCAATGCTTTGTATGGAAGGAACATGTAAGATGGACTTAATGCAAACTTACGGAAAGATGTCAGAAGAATATTTAAAAAGAAAGCTTTCTGACTTGGAAGGAATATACGGAGAATTCAGAGCAAGAGGCCTTAAACTGGATATGTCAAGGGGCAAGCCGTGTAAAGAGCAGCTTGACCTTTCTGTCGAAATGCTGGCTTATCCTTACAAGGACAAAGATTTCAAAACCGCTTCGTGTGCTGATGTGCGCAATTATGGCCTGGCAGACGGCCTGCCTGAAGCTAAGGAACTGTTTGCAAAAATGCTTGAGGTAAGCGCAAGCGAGATCATTTTAGGAAACAACTCAAGTCTCAGCATGATGTATGATACATTCAGCCGTGCAATGATATTTGGCGTTTACGGAAGCCCTGAACCCTGGTGCAGGCTTCCCAGGGTAAAATTCCTTTGCCCGAGCCCCGGTTATGACAGGCATTTTGCTATCTGCGAACTCCTCAATATAGAGATGATAACGATAGATATGAGGGACGACGGCCCGGATATGGACACGGTCGAGAGGCTGGCGGCAGAAGACGATTCCATAAAGGGGATGTGGTGCACTCCCAAATACAGCAACCCCACAGGCATCACGTATTCTGACGAGGTCGTCGACAGGCTTGCTTCGATGCGCACTGCTGCTAAAGATTTCAGAATATTCTGGGACAATGCTTACGTGGTCCATCATCTGACAGATAAGCCTGACAGGCTGAAAAACATACTCGAGGCATGCAAAAACGCCGGCAATCCGGACAGGGTATTCATTTTCGCATCGACCTCAAAAATCACGTTCCCCGGCTCAGGCGTGGCCATGATGGCGGCAAGCGAGAACAACATAAACCTGATCAGGAAGCAGCTCGGCATCAGGACCATAGGTCCGGATAAAATAAATCAGCTCCGGCATGTACAGTTCTTCAAGGACATTGACGGTATCGAACAGCATATGATAAAGCATGCCGAAATTCTGAAACCCAAGTTCGATATGGTCATCAGTATTCTTGAATCCAGGCTCGGTGGCAAAAACATAGCAAGCTGGAGCAGGCCTAACGGAGGCTACTTTATCAGCTTCGACACGCTGCCGGGATGTGCCTCCGCTGTTGTGAAGATGGCAGGGGAGGCGGGGGTGGTGTTCACGCCTGCCGGGGCGACCTACCCGTACGGCAGGGACCCACAGGACCGGAACATAAGGATAGCGCCGTCGATGCCGCCGATAGAGGATCTCAAAGTGGCCATGGAACTGCTCTGCATATGCGTCCAGATAGTATCGGCGCGGAAGCTGCTAGGGGACTGAACTT
>JAAZKL010000327.1 GCA_012799845.1 Clostridiaceae bacterium | reverse complement strand
TGTTGAGTTTGCTGTTCCGGATTTGAGCAGACTGGCCCTGACGTTCTCCCAGTGAGCTTTTGCTGAAGCAAGGGAATGGTTTCCGTCACCTACGGCAAAAAGCATGCCGGGACAGATTTGTTTAACAGCGGCAGGATCATTCTGTGATTCTGCAGGAATGTTTCCGGTGTCAAAAAGCTGAGAACCGTCCCCAACTAAAGAATCACCCCCAACTGAAGAACCGTCCCCGACAGAAGAACTGTCCTTTTCCAGAAGAGTTTCAAGGGCCTGCGCCACCATGGCGATGCTTTCCTCGTCGCTGACCATCCATCCCTTGATGTGCCCGCCGCCCTGCATCAGCTCAAAATCGTACAGTTCATTGTACCTGCCTGCTGCAGCATTGGTGCAGAGCCTTTCGATCACGGTTTTTTCAGGATCGTCGATCAGCACCATTATGTGAGGCAGTTCGATCGACGCATTTTCACGGATCTTGACCCTTGGCGGTATCCGCTCAAGGACCGTCCCCTCGGTGGCGCGTATAAGCGTCTGCGCCCCGGGCCTGTAATCATAGCATTCCAGGTCCAGCGCAAGGATCAGCCCCTTCCGCGACGGAGTATTCGGCGTGCTGCGGTCCACGAGTACAAAGCCGGGTCCCTGGCTTTCCAGCACATGCTGCTCCAGGTACTGCTCCATGGTCCAGTTTATATTTGCGATCCTTTCATCTGCATCGTCATCCTTCAGATAAATCTCGGGGAAGGTAAGATGGAGCGTCGACGGGCTGGCGCCGACCTCACGCCTCACGTTTTCCCAGTATTCCGGCTGGGAAGTATACTGGTCGCACGCTATGACCGCCCATTTCGTCAGATCAGTGCCGCTGACCGGCAGCAATATCTCAGGAATATGTACCCCCAGCTTCTTTAGTTGTCTGTTCATATTGACCTCCGTATAATTCTGTTCACTTATCCAGCGAGTGCCATGGCTGTTGCTTTATCAGGATTTCCATGGCAGTTTGCTCACTCAACGATTTCAGTGGATTTTGTTTATTCTTGTGTGCTCACTCAACATATTACAATATGGCGGCTGTCAAATCAACAAATCGGCTTTACTTCTTTTTACATTGTATTTTTTTCAATGAAGCAAGAAATACTAATGTATGAATAACGGGCTGTCAAGCCTGTTTTGACGGAGGCCGGCTTATGCTGCACAGATACAGCGAGGTGCTGAACCTTCCTGTGATATGCGCCGGCGACGGCAGCAAGGCAGGTGTCGTGAAGGATATCCTTTTCAGCATCAGGGACAGAAAGGCAAAAGCGCTGCTGCTTGAACAGAAAGGTTTATCCGCCAGGAAGCGGGTCGTCCTGCTAAGCAAACTGCTCAACCTGGGCGGCGGCGCCGTGATCATCGACAACAGGGACTGCATTGAAGAAATGGACAGCACGGCATTCAAAAACGCGTTCGGAGACGACGGCAGCCTGATCGGCACGAAGGTTTATTCAAAAGCGGGAGACGAGGTGGGAGTCGCCAGGGATGTGATATTCGACCTGCACACCGGCAGGATCGAGGGATTCGAAATATCCGACGGCCTCCTGCAGGACGTGATGAAGGGAAGGAAGCTTTTGCCGCTGCTCGGGAAGGTGGAGCTCGGCAGGGAGATCGCCGTTGTAGACACCGAGGCAGTGGAGGAGATGAAGGAAACTGGCGGCGGCCTGAAAAATAAGCTGTCCGGTCTGCAAAACGACAGCTAACGCGAGGAACATATGACATAACCAATGCATTAGAGTAATACTGAAAGGAGATCATGCTATGCGAAACGGCTTTATGAAGGGTGTAATGGTAGGCGGCATCGTTGCTGCATCGGTCGGATTCATGATGAATACGGATATGATATCCGGTCGGACAAAGAGAAGAATGATAAGAAGCGGAAGGAACATCCTGCGAAAATCCGGCAGCTTCATCAGCGAAGTGGCTGATTTGTTCAGATAAAAAGCCGAAAGGCTTTCATACCCCGGACGCCTGCATCAGGCAGGCTGCAGCAGGGGACATACACATTCTCTCAAATCCTCACGAAACCGGGTAGAAGCACCTACCCGGTTTTGCTGATTTGGGGGACGGTTCTTCGGGACCGGAGAAACCTGAACCTCCAGCTCTGGAACAATCTCCATCACCTGAAAGTGGAATGTGGATTCAGCATCACCCAAAAGGGTGAGACGACGGTTTGTCAGGGGGACGGTTCTGTTGACGATCCCACTGGCACCCTGTCAGCAGGACCGTCCGAGCCTGCTGAAAAGTACTGTTTTTAAAAATAACAACGACGTTTTGCGGGTTTCAGGACTTGATTTCTCTTAAAAAGTGACTTTTTCAGCTGTCACGAACCGTCCCCCTGACAGCTTTCAAAATGAAAGGAGGCGAAACCGATGCGGTACAGGAAGCTCGTGCTCTGGCTGGCCATGATACTGGCTGCCGCAGCCGTAGCTTTATTCGTATACAGCTACAGGGCCAAAATCGCCAGGATCCTGTCGCCGTTCCTTGTGACCGTGATCCTTGTCTACATAGTAAAGCCGCTGTCCGACAGGCTGGCAGCAAAAAAGATACCGACCGGCGTGTCGGTACTGCTGGTGTACCTGTTTATTTTTGCAGTGCTGGCCGCGTCGGGCTTCTACTTCATCCCGGAGCTGGCGGCAAACATCAGGGAGCTGATGGATACGCTGCCACAGCTTATGTCGACCTACGAAAACATGTTCAATGACCTGATCTCGATGGTCTATAGAAGCAACTTGTCAGAGCAGGTGAAGGAAGCCGTGCTCCGGCAGGTAGCCGGTATCACTGAGCAGGTGCAGGGCTGGCTGGTAAAGCTGCTGGAAAACGGGCTCAAGCTTGCCATGGACATGGCCAGGATCGTTGTGGATGTGACGCTGGCGCTGGTGATAACCTTCTACGTGATAAAAGACGGCGACAAATTCAGGGACCAGGCGCTGATGTTGCTGCCCCGGCGCTGGCGGAACTGCCTGTCTGACACATTCAGGCAGATCAGCAGGATCCTTGCCGGATTCATACAGGGACAGCTCATGATCGCATTCATCGTGGGGATGCTTGAAGCGATCGGCCTTATTGTCATCGGGATGAAATACCCGCTGGCGCTTGGCATGCTCGGCGGCCTCGCCAACATCATCCCCTATTTCGGGCCGTACATCGGGGCCATACCAGCCATCGCCGTAGCGCTGACGATATCGCCGATGAAAGCCGTGTGGACAGCGTTGGTTTTCATAGCGGCCCAGCAGATAGACAACAATT
>JAAZKL010000326.1 GCA_012799845.1 Clostridiaceae bacterium | reverse complement strand
GATGCAAACAAAATAGAGACAGCCTGATGCGGGCACAGAAATACATGAAAAAAATGCTGATCAGTTGATTGTTTGCAAAAGTTGCTATAATATAAAAGTATCCCCGGATCGAAGGATGATTTTATGAAGCCTGTCAAGCAGGAATTTACCAGCAGACAGCACATGATCAGCAGGGATTTTGAATTCTTTCACTACAGGGACGAACACCTGGTTGAGGTGGAATATCACAACCACCTCTTCTATGAGGTGTTCTGTTTTATTTCCGGCGACGTCACATATATAGTCGAAGGCAGGTCTTACAGGCTGAAGCCCGGAGACATAGTCCTGATTAACAACAGGGAGCTCCACAAAACAGTGGTGAGGCCGGGAAAGGCTTATGAGAGGTACGTTTTGTGGATCGATCCCGATTTCCTGAAAGCCCTGGGTGAAGATACGGACCTGACTTTGTGTTTCGAACGTTCCGCCATGAGTAACTGCAATGTGCTCCGCCCGCGGGCGGAGTATCATATTATGATAAAAAATGCGCTGTCATGTCTCCGGAACGCCATCTACAGCGAAGGCTACGGCAACGGCGTCCTGAAGAAGGCGTATCTCACGGAACTGCTGGTCTGCCTGAACCGCGCTTTCCTTGACAGCCAGGATGAAGACCTGGAACTGGATATGGTTTACGATGAAAAGGTCAGCAACGTGATCAGCTATATCAATGAAAACCTGCAGGAAGACCTGTCTCTTGAATCGCTGGCAAGCAGGTTCTATACGAGCAAATATCACCTTTTGAGGGAATTCAAAAAGCACACTGGTTACGCCATATACCAGTATATCCGCAAAAAGCGCCTCATCATGGCAAGGATGCTTCTGAAGGAAGGGTTCAGGGTCACCGAGGTTTGTCAAAAAACTGGTTTCGGGGATTATTCGAATTTCATCCGTTCCTTCAGGAAAGAGTTCGGTATCCCGCCCGGGCAATATAAAAACCATGGAGGAACGAAATGATCCTCGAGGGATGAAATGATCCATTTTGCGAAACATTGTCAGTTTTCTTTTCGTATTGTATACGAAAAAATAAACTGTAACTGATATAATCGTTTTGCTGTTACAGGATAAAAGACCTGCAAAAAACAGCTATGGAAGGGAAGCGACAATGAGGTATTATCTGGAGGAAACACAGAATGTGCTGGGCTCGCTGGAGACGGGCAGAGAAGGGCTGAGCCCGGAGCAGGCGGCGATGCGGCTTGAGAAGCATGGCAGGAACATGCTGTCGGAAAGCCGGAAGAAAACGGTTTTTCAGAGACTTCTCGATCAACTGAAGGACCCAATGGTCGTTATATTGATGGTTGCTGCCGTGATTTCGGGTATTGTTGGTGAAATTGCGGATGCGGCCGTTATTCTTACGGTAGTGATACTCAATTCCATACTTGGGATCGTTCAGGAGGGGAAGGCTGAAAAAGCCATCGAAGCTCTGGCAAAACTGTCTTCGCCCTATTCGAAGGTCAGAAGGAACGGCCATGTGACGCAGATAAAATCGGAGGAACTGGTGCCGGGCGACATAGTCCTGCTGGAAGCAGGAGATGCGGTTCCTGCTGATATGAGGCTTATAGAGTCGTCAAGCCTGAAGATAGAGGAAGCTTCGCTTACGGGTGAGTCGGTCCCGGTGGAGAAAGAAGATGCTGTACTGGTCTCATCAGACGGGGATATACCGCTGGGCGACAGGCGCAACATGGCATATATGGGGACCAATGTGGTCTACGGCCGTGGCGAAGGCGTGGTGGTTGCCACGGGCATGTCGACCGAGATGGGGAAGATAGCCGACATCATTTCCCGGACCGAGGATGAAAAAACGCCGCTGCAGCGGACACTGGCCGGCCTCAGCCGCATACTCAGCATCTGCGTGCTTGGGATCAGCGTTTTCATATTTATATTCAGTGTGTTGCGGAACGGCGGATTTTCCGGAGGACAGGTGCTGGACATGTTCCTTCTTGCGATAAGCCTTGCAGTGGCTGCGATCCCGGAAGGACTTGTGGCTGTGGTGACGGTGGTACTGTCAATAGGAGTTACCAAAATGTCCAGGCGCAACGCGATAATACGGAGGCTGACTGCGGTCGAGACGCTGGGCTGCACCCAGGTCATATGCTCCGACAAGACAGGCACCCTGACGCAGAACAAGATGACAGTGGTCGATACCTTCGGAAATACGGAGAAGCTTGCCGTATCCATGGCACTGTGCAATGATGCGGAACTGTCAGAGGACGGGAATGGCGTGATCGGGGAACCTACCGAAAGCGCTCTCGTGCTTTTTGCCGTCAAAGCCGGCTATAACAAGTCTGAGCTTGAAAAAACCATGCCGAGGACCGCTGAAGCTCCCTTTGATTCGATGAGGAAGATGATGTCCACTGTGCACAGGGACCCGTCGGGAAAGTATGTCCAGTACACCAAGGGCGCTCCTGATGAACTGCTGAGAAAATGCAGCCGCATGCTTTCAGGGGATGAGGTCGTGTCTCTGACCGATGAACTAAGGGAATCGGTGCTTGCCGAAAACAGAAAAATGGCAGCCAAAGCGCTCCGTGTGCTGGGTTCCGCAATGAGAGAAATGGATACTCTTCCTGAGACCGTCTCACCGGAAACACTGGAGAAAGACCTGGTATTCATAGGACTTGTGGGCATGATCGACCCGGTGCGCCCGGAAGTAAAGGATGCCATAGGCGAATGCCGCACCGCAGGGATCAGACCGGTAATGATCACGGGGGACCACCGGGATACGGCTGTCGCTATCGCAAGGGAACTGGGCATCATCACTGACGAAAGCCAGGCGATCATTGGCACCGGGCTGGATGATATATCGGACGAGGAATTTGTGAAAGATGTCAGGAAATATTCCGTTTACGCGCGTGTCCAGCCTGAACACAAGGTGCGTATCGTGGAAGCATGGAAAAAGAACGGCATGATCACGGCGATGACCGGAGACGGCGTAAATGACGCGCCGGCCCTCAAGACTGCAGATATAGGCGTAGGCATGGGAATAACCGGTACGGACGTCTCAAAGAACGTTTCTGACATGGTGCTGGCTGACGACAACTTTGCGACCATCGTGAATGCTGTGGAGGAAGGCCGCAGGATCTACGACAACATCAGAAAGGCGATCCAGTTCCTGCTTTCTGCCAACCTGAGCGAGGTACTGGCGCTGTTTGCGGCGACGCTGCTGAATTTCAGGCTTTTCGACCCCATCCATATACTGTGGATAAACCTGGTAACTGACACGTTCCCCGCCATCGCCCTCGGCATGGAGGAAGCGGAACCGGATGTGATGCGAAAGCCGCCCCGGAAGGCCGGCGAGAGTATTTTTGCAGGCGGGATGGCGGCAGGAGTCATTTACCAGGGGATCATCGTTGCGGTATTGACGCTGGTTTCCTACATCATAGGTAACCGGCAGTCCCATATCACCGGTATGACGATGGCTTTTCTGACCCTTTCGCTTTGCGAGGTTTTCCACTCGATCAACATGAGATCGAGAGTGAAGTCGATATTCAGGCTGAAAACGCGCAACAGGTATCTTTACGGCGCAATGGTCCTGTCGCTGCTCTTGACGCTGGCGGTCATATATTTACCCGGAGTCAACACCGTATTCCACCTGACCGCGCTCAGCGCGGCCAACTTTGCGGTCGGTGCGGGCCTGGCGCTGTCGATCATACCTGTGGTGGAACTTGTCAAACTGTTTATGTCTTTGATTGCAGCAGGAAATAAGGAAATCGGGGGAAGCAAAATATGAACTGGTTCAGAAGATTCATGGCCGGAAGATATGGAGCCGACCAGCTTTCGCTGGCGCTGCTCGTGGCGGCGGTCGCTTTATCTATTATAATCAGGTTTACCGGGATACCGTACCTGGCGCTGATCGTATATATACCGCTGGGCTTTTGCATGTTCAGGATACTTTCCAGGAACATAAAAAGAAGGAGCATGGAAAATTATAAGTTCCATATGTTCACAAACCGTATCCGGACATGGTTCGGCAAAGTTAAACGCCGCGTGACCGAATCGAAGACACACAGGTTTTTCAAATGTCCCGAGTGCAAAGCCGAACTGAGACTCCCGAAGGGGAAGGGAAAGATAATCATCACCTGTCCCAAGTGCAAACATGAGTTTATGAAAAAGACGTGACCGGCGTCATGTGAAACGACGGGCGTTATACGATAAAGTATTTGGTATTATATGAATCGGTCGGTATCATAAGATGAAGCAGCCGCTGTCATATAAACAGACCGGCATTATAGAATTATCAGGTGCTTTATAGATCGACCATCATTATGAAAACTATCAGGTACAATATAAACCGACCTGTACATAGCGAATTGAAGGAAGGTGCGGCAATGACCCGGCTGTTGCTGAGGTTGTTCGTGAAGGATCATGGAAATACCTCCGACGCAAGTGTGCGTGAAGCATACGGAAAGCTGTCGGGTATAACGGGGATCGCGGTCAACCTCTTGCTGTTCTTCATAAAAATAACAGCAGGCGTTTTGGCGGGCAGCATTTCGATTATCGCTGACGCATTCAACAACCTGTCTGATTCAGGATCCGCCATCGTGACGCTGATCGGCTTCAAAATATCCGGAAAGCCTGCGGACGCAGGGCATCCATACGGCCATGCCAGGATGGAGTATGTTTCAGGACTGATCGTATCGATAGCGGTCATGTTCGTGGGGCTTGAACTGTTCCTGAACTCGGTCCGTAAGATCCTGGAGCCTGAGGGATTGCTTCTTTCATGGCTCGTCGTTTTCATACTCGCCATTTCGATGCTGTTGAAATTGTGGCTCTGCCTGTTTTACAGGAAGCTGGGCAGGGCTATCGGCTCAGAGACTGTAAGCGCAGCCGCGGTAGACAGCAGGAACGATATCCTCGCAACTTCCGCAGTCCTTGCCGCCCTGCTGGTTTCCGGTCTGACCAGGTATAATATCGATGGCTGGATGGGTGCAGCAGTAGCAGTTTTCATTACCGTATCCGGCATAAGGCTCATAAAGGACACGGTAAGCCCGTTGCTTGGAATGGCGCCTTCCAGGGAGATGGTGGACCGCATTTACAAAAAGATCATGAGCTATGACGGCATTGTTGGACTGCATGACCTGACGGTGCACAACTACGGCGTGGACAAATATTTTGCTTCCGTGCATTGTGAAGTGTCCGCCGATCAGGATATTATGGTCAGCCATGATATTATAGACAACATAGAACGGGATTTCCTCAAGGATCTTGGCATACATCTGGTCATACACCTGGACCCGGTAATAACTGACGATGAGAGGATCAATAAACTGAAGTCGAATGTTGAGTCGCTGGTAAAGGATATCTCACCCGAGATAAGTATCCATGATTTCCGCGTATTTTTCGGCATTACCCATTCAAAGCTGATATTCGACATAGTGGTTCCGTACGGCTTCAAATACGGCGACGGCGAACTTGTCAGGATCCTTTCGGAGAAAATAATGGAAATGGACAAAAGCTATCGCTCAGTTATCACGGTGGACCATCATTATGTTCCTGATTTCCAGGATAAGTAGGTTCATATTCATTATGTTCCTGATTTCCAGGATAAGCAGGCTCATATTCATTATGTTCCTGGTTTCCAGGATAAGCAGGCTCACATTCATTATGTTCCGGATTTTCAGAATAGCAGGTTCACGTCCACTATGCCCCGGATTTTCAGGAAAAGCAAGTTCACATTTTTAGGCAGAATACCTGTTTTTTTGCTTTCACGCCGACTCGTATTTTATGCAAATATGAAGCCGCACAGAATCGTATTATGAAACATTATATAAATTCCTCTTCGTAAATGATTATGCAGCTCTATTAATTTTTAACGCAAATAAAAATGAATTATGTACACAGAATAGTACGGGAGGTGTTGAGATGAAAACATCACTTAAAACAGCTTTTTGTACTGTTCTGTTATTGTGTCTCGTCGGCTCGGTCCTGACCGGCTGTACTCAGATGGGTGACGAGCAGGCGCGTGATCTCAATGACATGAACGGCATGGGCACGCAGTACCAGGGGTACAGGAACAACCTCGTTGGAGGCAGGTACGGCAACAACATGACCGGAACAGATGGCAACAACACAGCGCAAAACGGCTTATACGGCGGGAACATGATGGGCAATAACCGCTGGAGCATAGCAAGAGACGGGACAGTCAGCAATTCTCCCGGTAATACCGCAGGGCTCAACAACAGGACCGGCAACGACATGTTTGGGAATACTGTCGACAGGCTCGGCGGGAATAACAGTC
>JAAZKL010000325.1 GCA_012799845.1 Clostridiaceae bacterium | reverse complement strand
TCCGTCGACTCGCTTATGGTGATCTCTTCACGTTCCTCAGAGTAGACCTTGACATCAAGGGCCAGGCTCTGCAGTTCTTTTATGAGCACCTTGAACGATTCGGGTATTCCCGGTTCAGGTACGTTCTCTCCCTTGACGATGGATTCATAGGTCTTGACCCTTCCGACGACGTCATCCGATTTGACGGTAAGGATCTCCTGCAGCGTATAGGCGGCGCAATAGGCCTCGAGAGCCCACACTTCCATCTCGCCGAACCTCTGTCCGCCGAACTGGGCTTTTCCGCCGAGCGGCTGCTGTGTAACGAGGGAGTACGGTCCGGTGGAACGGGCATGGATCTTGTCGTCGACCAGATGTGCCAATTTGAGCATATACATGTACCCTACGGACACACGGTTTTCAAACGGCTCTCCTGTCCTTCCGTCGTACAGGTCCGTCTTTCCGTCTTCAGACAGGCCGGCTTCTTTTAGTGTTTCGACGATATCAAGTTCTGATGCTCCGTCAAAAACGGGGGTAGCTATCTTCCAGCCCAGTGCCTTCGCGGCATAGCCCAGGTGTACCTCAAGGACCTGTCCGATGTTCATACGCGATGGAACACCGAGCGGGTTGAGAACTATTTCAAGCGGAGTGCCGTCCGGCAGGTACGGCATATCCTCTTCGGGGAGTATCCTGGATATGACGCCCTTGTTTCCGTGCCTTCCGGCCATCTTGTCGCCGACCGATATCTTCCTTTTCTGTGCGATATAGACCCTGACGAGCTGGTTTACGCCCGGCGGCAGCTCATCACCGTTTTCTCTCGTGAACACCTTGACATCGACGACGATGCCTGATTCACCGTGCGGGACTCTCAGCGACGTATCCCTGACTTCTCTTGCCTTTTCGCCGAATATCGCCCTGAGCAGCCTCTCTTCCGCCGTCAGTTCGGTTTCACCCTTGGGAGTTACCTTGCCCACCAGTATATCGCCTGCCCTGACTTCAGCTCCTATCCTTATGATGCCCCTGTCGTCGAGATCCTTCAGCGAGTCCTCGCTCACATTGGGTATGTCGCGGGTGATCTCTTCAGGCCCGAGCTTGGTATCCCTGGCCTCAGACTCATATTCTTCTATGTGGATCGATGTGAACACGTCATCCTTGACAAGCTTCTCGCTGATCAGGATGGCGTCCTCGTAGTTGTAGCCTTCCCATGACATGAAGCCTACGAGCACATTCTTGCCGAGCGCGATCTCGCCCTGGTCCGTGGAGGGACCGTCTGCGATGACATCGCCTTCTTCCACTTTGTCTCCTTTTCTCACTATCGGCCTCTGGTTGATGCAGGTCCCCTGGTTCGACCTGACATATTTCAGGAGCTTGTATACATCCTTCTGGCCATTCTTTTTGCGGATAGTGATCTCATTCGCGGTGACTTTTTCAACGGTGCCCGCAGCGCGTGCAAGGACGACCACGCCCGAATCCCGCGCAGCCTTGTATTCTATGCCTGTTCCGATCACAGGCGCCTGGGGTTTGATAAGCGGCACGGCCTGGCGCTGCATGTTGGATCCCATCAGCGCCCTGTTGGCGTCGTCGTTCTCAAGGAACGGGATCATGGCCGTGGCAACTGAAACAAGCTGCTTTGGCGAAACATCCATGTAATCGACGAGTTCTCTCTCGACTTCGATTATATCGTCCTTGTATCTGCAGAGCACCTTCCTGTCCCTGAATTTGCCTTCTTTATCGAGTATTTCATTGGCCTGGGCAATGATGAACCTGTCTTCCTCGTCAGCAGTGAGGTAATGGATCTCTTTGGTCACCACGCCTGTAGCCTTGTCTATCTTCCTGTAAGGAGCTTCGATGAATCCGTATTCATTTATCTTGGCATATGTGCTGAGCGAACCGATCAGTCCGATGTTCGGACCTTCGGGCGTCTCTATCGGACACATGCGCCCGTAATGGGAGTGATGGACGTCACGCACTTCGAAGCCCGCTCTTTCCCTGCTGAGACCACCAGGACCCAGTGCGCTGAGCCTCCTCTTGTGAGTCAGCTCCGCCAGCGGATTCGTCTGGTCCATGAACTGGGACAACTGGCTGCTGCCGAAGAATTCCTTGATGGCAGCGGCTACCGGCCTGATGTTGATCAGTGCCTGGGGCGTGACTATGTCGATATCCTGTATGGTCATCCTTTCCCTGACGACCCTCTCCATCCTGGCAAGGCCGATCCTGAACTGGTTCTGCAGCAGTTCGCCGACGCAGCGGAGCCTCCTGTTGCCGAGATGGTCTATGTCATCATCCTCGCCGATACCATAGCCCAGGTGTATGAGGTAATTGACGGACGCTATAATGTCCTCCTCCGTGATATGCTTGGGAACGAGCAGGTCAACGTTCTCCCTGAGCGCATTCCTGAGATCTTCCTTATCCCTGTTTTCATCCATGAGCTCTTTGAGTACGCTGAATCTTACTTTTTCAGAGATACCGACATCTGAAACGTCAAAATCGACAAATGCTTTAAGATCGACAGTGCCGTTTCCGATGACCCTGGCCTTTTTGCCGTCCACGACGATGTACACGGAATTGATGCCGGAGTTCTGTATTGCTTCAGCTTTTTCCCTGCTGATCACTTCGTCCTCTTCCGCAAGTATCTCACCGGTGACCGGGCTTACTATCCTTTCCGCGGAAATGTGGCCGGCTATTCTCGAAGCCAGCGACAGCTTTTTGTTGAATTTGAATCTTCCGAATTTCGCAAGATCATATCTCTTGGGCTCGAAGAACAAACTCCTGAGCAGAGTAGTTGCGCTTTCGACCGTCGGCGGCTCGCCTGGCCTGAGCCTCTTGTATATCTCAATAAGCCCTTCGTCCTGGGTTTTCGCGCTGTCTTTCTGTATGGTAGACATGATCCTCTCATCATCGCCAAGAAGCTCGGTTATCTGCGCATCCGTCCCGTACCCCAGCGCGCGTATAAGGACTGTGATCGGCAGTTTCCTTGTCCTGTCGACCCTTACATACATGACATCATTTGAATCTGTCTCATATTCCAGCCATGCGCCGCGGTTGGGTATGATTGTTGCTGAAAACAACGGCTTTCCTGTTTTGTCGAGTCTCTTGGAATAGTAAAGGCCCGGGGATCTTACCAATTGGCTTACAACGACCCTTTCAGCGCCATTGATAACAAAAGTACCGTTTTCGGTCATCAACGGGAAATCTCCCATGAAGATCTCCTGTTCCTTGACTTCACCGGTCTCTTTGTAGATAAGACGGACTTTTACCTTTAACGGTGCTGAATATGTAGTATCCCTCTCCTTACACTCTTCAACACTGTACTTGGGGTTTTCGGTCTCCAACCTGTAGTCCGGGAATTCGAGCACCAGGTTTCCGGTATAGTCCTGTATGGGAGAAACGTCTCTGAACACCTCGCGCAGGCCTTCTTCCAGAAACCATTTGTATGAGTTCTTCTGCACTTCGATGAGATTCGGCATATCCAGGACCTCATCTATCCTGGAATAGCTCATTCTGGTAGT